>NZ_JAGPUP010000552.1:0-99114 GCF_018069605.1 Microvirga sp. HBU67558
CGTTCATGGGCATTCTCTGCCTTGCCGCTACACTCGATTGGATCAAGCGATGACACGCCCTAGTCCGCAAGCCGTTGTGCGCAAGCCTGTGTATCGTCCGCCAACATGTATTATTAAGTTTAGAATTATTCAATTGAGTGGTCATTCGCATTGAAATAATTAAAAACTAAAGTATTTGACTCGTTCGGGAGAGCTCTGCTAGGCGAAAACTATTCTCATGCTTTGAAAGTTTCTGCCGTGAAGTTCTCCCTTGCCTTGCTGGCGTCCTCGGCCCTTATGCTGACTTCAAGTGATGTCTTCGCCCAACCGCTAGAGGAACGTGCCGTTCAGCTCGAGGAAGTCACGGTCGAAGGGAGCAGAAGCGGGCAGGAAGGGGACCTCACCGCGAACGGCTATGTCGCTACATCGACCCGCAGCGCCACAAAGACGGACACGCTGATCCTCGAAACACCGCAGTCGATATCGACGGTTACGCATGAGCAGCTCGAGGACCGTAAACCTCAGACTTTGCTCGATGCAGTATCCTACACGCCCGGCGTCAGGACCGGAGGCTATGGCTTCGATCCCCGCTACGATGCGTTTTCCATCCGCGGCATCGATGTCACCTATACGGGTGTTTTCCGCGATGGTCTGCGTCAGGTGAACAGTCCAAATGGCTTGTTTCGCCTCGAGCCCTACGGACTAGAGGGAATAACGATCCTGAGGGGGCCAGCAGCTTCGATCTATGGCGCAAGCAGCACCGGGGGGATTGTTGATCTCATTTCGAAGCGTCCCACGTTTTTTCCATTTCGCGAGATCGAAATCCAAACCGGCTCTTATGGACGCTTGCAGGGCAACTTCGATCTCTCGGGTCCCATCAGTGCCGATAATACGGTCTTTTATCGACTGACTGGCCTCCTGCGGGAGGCCGGAACCGAGATCGACGCCGTCAAAGACGACCGGATCTTCATCGCACCGGCCGTCACATGGAGGCCAAACGATGCCACGACGTTGACCGTCCTTGGCGAATTCATGGATTCGACGACGGGTGGCACGGCGGCCTATCTCAACGACTATGCGACCGACGCTGCCGGAAATCCCACCAGTCTTTCGATCGGTGCGACCCGCACATTTGCTGGTGACAGGCGTTACAACGACTTTCGGCAGCAACAGGGCCGGATCGGCTACGAGTTCGAGCACCGCATCAATGATATGTTCACCCTGCGTCAGCGCACCCGGTTCTCCGCGCTCGGCACCAACCAGGAATATTACTTCGGTGGCTCAGGTCTCACGCGAGAGAACAACTGGGGCATCGTGTCCGACACGCACCTCGAGACCCGCCTGAAAGCTGGCGCTGTCGATCACACGGTCTTGTCGGGCTTGGACGTCAGCCGTCTGAGCTATGTCTCGAAGCAGGGGTTCGGTGTCGTCCCCGTTGGGGCAGATCCTTTGCTCAATTATCGCGAGGAGCAAACGCAGACACTCACGGGGATATACATCCAGGATCAACTCAAATGGCGAAACTGGCGGCTGACTCTCGGCGGACGTCATGATTGGCTGTCGAGTGAATTCGACACCGCAGGACTCCAATTCGACCAGGACGATAGCAAGTTCACGGGGCGCGCCGCCCTGGGCTATGTGACCGATTTCGGTCTCGCCCCCTATGTGAGTTGGGGAACATCGTTCACGCCCAATCCGGGTACGGTCCTCGGCGGCACGGTTGCGGAACCGACGACGGGAGAACAGATCGAGCTTGGCGTGAAGTACGACCTGCCGGGGATCAATGCATCGCTTCGGGCGGCCGTGTTTGATATCCGGCAGGAGAATGCCGTAGTGTATCAGGTCATCGACGCCACCAACCAGCAGGTTCAACTCGACTTGCGTTCCCAGGGCTTTGAACTCGAGGGCGTCGCTTCTCTCACAGATGGGTTGAATGTCCAGGCATCCTACTCGTACATCGATGCTCGCATTGAGAAGCTAACCCCCGAAACCGTAGGCAATCGGCTGACGAGCGTTCCCTATCACACGGCCGCGCTATGGCTCGACTATACGGTCCAGGGCGGGTCGGCGAGGGGCCTCGGCATTGCCGGTGGGGTTCGCTATGTCGGCTCAAGTGCCGGAGACAACCTCAACCGCCCCATCATCGAGAATCCGCCTCGCGCCTATCTCGACGCCGCGATCCGTTACGATCTGGAAAATCTCGACCCGAGCCTCAAGGGCCTGCGCTTCCAAGTGAATGCGACGAATCTACTTGATGAGGACGGTCAGGTCTGTACATCCAATTACTGTTACTGGGATGAGGGCCGCAAAGTGATCGCTAGCCTGCGCTACCGGTGGTGACGATGGCTGCGACAGGCGTGCCTCCCACCCGGGGCTTCGGCTCCCCGCTTGCCGTCGTCCTTGCGGTCGGAGGGCTCTATGTCGGACAGAGCATCATCGGAGGCGTGACCTTCAGTGCTCTTCCGAGCGTGCTTCGTGACCGCGGGCTGCCTCTCGATCAGATTGGGCTGACCTATCTCGCGGTTCTTCCATGGGTGCTGAAGTTCCTCTGGGCTTCAGCGGTCGAGCGGTATCGTCTGCCGCCCACAGGGCCCAGCCGATCGCGATCGATCGTTCTGATCGGAGGGATGGTCTCCGGAACTTGTTTCCTCCTAGCGGCACTCGTCGGCCCGAGCAGCTTGTTGCCTTTGATGACCTTGTTCGTGGTCATTGCCTTTGCCGCCTCGACGGTGGACATCGCATGCGACGGTCATGCTGTGGAAAGCCTTTCCACGCAATATCATGGCTGGGGCAACGCCGCTCAGGTGGGGGGTGCCTATCTCGGCTCCGCGGTTGGTTCGGGTCTTTTCCTTGTCCTTGTGGCGCGGTTCGATTGGCCCTTGGCCATGATCGTCATGGCGGCGCTTCTCGTGCTGCTCGGTCTACCCTTCATCCTGTCGCCTGCAGCCATTCGAGACGATGTGAGATCCCATCGCCCATCTCTCCGCGATGCACTCAACCGCGCCGGGATGCGCAAAGGTCTAGGGCTCGCCGCCCTTTATGCTGTCTCACAAAAGTGGGGCTTGGCGATGCTTGGACCATTCCTGATCGATTCCGGCCTCGGTCTGGACGCCCTCGGGATCGTCAATGGAGCCGGGGGAATGATCATCGGGTTTGGTTGTGCGGTGCTGGGCGGCGGCTTGGTCCGACTCTGGGGCTCGCGGCCCGTCATGATCATTGCACTCGTCCTCCAAGCCATCACCCTCTCTGGTCTTGCCACAGTCGCATCGACAGGGGGCGGCTCGCATTTTCTTCTGCTCTGCCTCGCGCTCGCAAGTTCGTCCGCTGTCATGGCGCTGGGCTTTGTGGCGCTTTACGCACAGTTCATGACGCTCTCAGATCCCCGTCAGGCAGGGATCGACTTTACGCTGCTGCAATGCATGGATGCGCTCGTCAGCATGATCGGTGGCATTGGAGCAGGCTGGATCGCGCAACATTACGGTTATGGCGCCTGTTTCGGGCTGTCTGCGTTCCTCGTGATGCTTGCGACGCCGCTCGTGAATCTCCTAAGCTCAAGACCCAGGAGATCGCAAGGAGAGGCAACCCGTCACCAGCCCGGCCGCCGCTCCCGCAGCGATCCTGATGGCGAGCACAACGCAATCCGGAAGCATGATGCCGGGAGCGGTGCGACCATACTTCGCGGACGCGGGGACACCTATGCCTCGTGAAAGTGACCTGGGGCATGGATTGCGATTGTGAGATACTAGGACTAAATATGTGGACGCCGTTGACCCGAATTGCTGCTTCGGTGATGAGCGATCATCCCCAGGGAAGACGTTCGCTCCCTGAATAGACAGAGTCGGCTACAGGCTGCGTCGTCCTGCTCTCCAACCTGAAAGCCTCCTGGTAACGGACAATGGCGGTCGTCACGTTTCACAACTCTACGCGTCCAGGACTTCGGTTGAAGGATTTTTTTACGCCGATTACCAGCGAAATCAGCATAGCAACAGCGCCAGGATGGGAGACCGCGCGCTTCCAGGTGAACGTGGATCATATGATGATTGACGTTCTCTATGGAGGACCCGTCGTGTCAGACGCGTGGGGGCAGATAGCCTATATCGAGTTCAAGCTGAATGGCGTCCCCTATCTGACCTATGGAGAATGGGGCGGATCGCCTCTGTTCGCATATCGCGGGCTTTCCAGCTTTCAGGAGCAAAGCTCTGCCAGTGTCGATGCAATCATGACAGGGGCCGACCAGCTCAACGGTTCATCAAACGCCGACTATCTTGAAGGATCGGGCGGCGATGATCGGCTGTATGGCGGCCCGGGCGCAGATACGCTGAACGGGGGATCCGGCAATGACACCTACTTCGTCGACAGCCGAGACGATCGCATTCTCGAGGCTCCCGCAGGCGGCCACGACATCGTGTCGACCACCGTCAGTTTCGCCATGGCCGCGGATGCAGAGATCGAGGAGCTGTGGGCGGCCGAAGGGGTGAATTCCCTCTCTCTCATCGGCAACGACTTCGCGAACCTGATCGTCGGCACTCCCGGTGACGATGAAATCGACGGCAAAGGCGGCGCCGACGTCTTGATCGGGCAGAATGGAAACGATCTGTATATCGTCGATAGTCTCTGGGACGTGGTCCGTGAAGAGACCGGACAGGGATACGACACGATCATCACGCAAGTCTCGTTCACGCTGAGTGACAATGTTGAAGTGCTGAAAGCGGCTGGCGGTTTTTCTCCGGTCGATCTTGTCGGCAATGAACATTCGAATGAGATCTTCGGCAATATCGGCGCCAACATCATCCGAGGCCTCGATGGCGACGATCGGCTTTATGGCGATGGTGGCGACGACATCCTCGATGGAGGCACAGGGCAGGACTTTCTCTACGGTGGCATCGGCAACGACCTGCTTTCAGGTGAGGACGGAACCGACGTGCTCTACGGTGATATGGGCAAAGACACTATCGACGGCGGTGCGGGTCATGACCGTCTCTATGGTGGCACGGAGAGCAATTGGCTCATCGGGCAGAGCGGGGACGATACGCTCTACGGAGGAGTGCACGCCGATACACTGCAGGGTGGAGAAGGGTTTGATCGGCTTTACGGTGACACCGGCAATGATTCTCTCGATGGCGGCTTCGGCAATGACACGCTCGCCGGCGGTTGGGGCCGAGATACCTTCGTATTCAGGAACGCGCTGAATGCCAGGGCCAACTTTGATACGATCACGGACTTCAACGTGAAGGACGATACGATTCGCCTGGAGAACGGCGTCTTCAAAAAATTGCGCAAGACAGGGAAACTACACTCGGACTACCTGATAATCGGGGGCAAGTCGCAGGACGCAAATGATTACTTGGTCTATAACAGGAAAAACGGCTACCTGTCCTATGATGCGGACGGAGCGGGATCCAAGTACAAGCCTGTCCTTTTCTTCAAGCTGAAACCTGGTCTTGCCATCACGGAGAAGGATTTCTTCATTATCTAGTCAAGGCTCCGAATCGAGGGGCCGCTCGTGGTGTTATCAGACGAACCAATTCGTCATTCGCTGGCTTGGCAGACATCCACCCAATCTGCGCCGACAAGCTCAGCCATTCTCAGCGGATTGATACGTACGGCGGTATGGATTGAGCCGGCTGCCGGAACCACTTCTTCGAATGTCTTCAAGGAAATGTCGCAATACACCGGCAGCGGTGTTGCCAACCCGAAAGGGCAGACTCCGCCAACCGGGTGACCCGTGAGAGCCTGAACCTGTTCGGAGTCCAGCATCGACGCCTTGCCGCCAAAAGTCGCCTTGACCTTGCGGTTATCCAATCGAGCCGTGCCGCTCGTGACCACCAGGAAACTTCTCTCTCCCACTCTCAGGGACAGGGTCTTGGCAATTCTCTCAGGTCGGACACCGTGCGCTTCAGCCGCCTGAGCCACGGTGGCGGTGCTGGTCTGCATTTCGATGATTCGGAGGTCCGGTGCGTGATGAGCCAGAAAGGCGCGAACGGACTCGAGGCTCATGGACAGGGTACTCCGTTGAAGGAAGGTGAGGGGTCGAGCATGCCACAATGAGAGATCGGCCAGGTAATGCCAGAGCAATGGACGCTCGACCCAACGCGTAACGATCTCTCTACTGGTTTCCATCCGGGTAGTCGGCTGAACGGCTTGTCTCCGACCAAGCCTCGACCTCCGCAAGCGTTTCCTTCAGCTTCTCCCGAATGCTATCGAGTGCAATCGCACCTAACACCAGGTGCTTGGGCGGATTGCTCGCTTCGACAGCCTTGATGATCGCCTCCGCCGCTCGAACGGGATCACCCGGCTGCTTTCCGCTATAATTTGCCGTCGTTTCCAGGCGGGCCCCAACGGTATCCCGGTAATCCTCGATGGCCGGACGCCGCTGCTGCAGGGAACGCCCCGCCCAATCGGTACGAAAGGGCCCGGGCTCGACGCAGGTCACTCTGATCCCGAGCGGAGCGACCTCCTTGGAAAGGGCGTCCGAAAGGCCTTCCACCGCATGCTTTGTCGCAGCGTAATAGCCGGAGCCGGGATAGCCGATGAATCCGGCCTGGGACGAGATGTTGACGATGTGCCCGTGGCGGCGGGCGCGCATGCCGGGCAGCACGGCACGGGTCATCGCCGCGAGGCCGAAGACATTGGTCTCGAACTGGGCACGGATTTCCTCATCATTGCCTTCTTCGATAGAGGCCTGATACCCATAGCCGGCGTTGTTCACGAGCACGTCAATCGAACCGAACCGAGCCTCAGCCTCGCTCACGGCGGCCGCAATGTCATCATCCCTGGTGACGTCAAGCGATACGGCGAGAGCCTTGGCTTCATAACCGCGGGTCAGGTCCTCGACACGCGCGATGTCCCGCGCGGTCACCACGGCACGCCAGCCCCGCTTCAGCACCAATTGGGCGAGTTCCCGCCCGAACCCGGTGGAGCAGCCGGTGATGAACCAAACAGGGTTCTCGTTGAGTGGCATGGATCATTCCTTCGGGGATCGGATCGAATGGGTGGAATATAGGCGCCCTCACAGGATGGAGAATAGGCAGGACGCAATGGGCCGTCATGGGGCAGCCGGGTCATTCCTACCGATGGACCTCACTTGCCTCCTGCCTGTGGGCGCATCACACCTCTCTCATCGCGACGCAGAGGTGCCGCCTGCTTCGGCAATGGAGCCCCGGGTGCATCCGCCACTGTCACCCCGTAGGACCAGTCGGCTGGAGCGATAGCCACGTAGCGGGCATAACCGCCCGTGCCGCCAAGAGGCTTGGCGAAGCCGATCGAGATCAGCGCTCCCGTCTCGGGAACCTTGTCCAGGTTGGCGACCCCTTCCGCCTGTGTGAAATGGTTGTGCAGAAGCCAGGACTCGCCCTCCAACGTCGGTGTCGTATCCGTGTCGAGAGGCTCGTGTCCATGAAACAGGATCTTGCGCTCCAGGTGCAGAAACTTGAGAGCGTCGAGGCTGACACCTGGATGGGGCTTGCTCGCGAAGCGGACAGGGTCGCTCCAGCCCTTGTACCAATCGGACCGGACCATGACGACGGCACCTTCGGGGATGCGGCCGTTCCGGCTCTCCCAACTGCGAATGTCCTCCACACTCAAGTGATACCCGGGGTCGGCGGCTACCTTTTCGTGGATCGGAATCACCACCAGCGGGCGGAGCGCATAAGTCGGCGGCAGGTCGCTGATCGTTGCGCCGTACTCATCCCAGTGAGCCGGCGGGTCGAGCTGTGTTCCGTACTGATCTGTCGTGAGCATGTAGCTGGTGGCGACGAATCCGTGCTTGGCGTAGGTGTATTCCTCGCCCTTCTGAACATAGTTCGGGATGTCGGCGCCCGCCGTTGTCGCCTTGAATTCTGCATGGCCGAATCCCGGCCAGACGGGCTGGGATGGCGCGAAAGCATGAGTGAGATCGATGTGCTTGGCGCTCTTGATACTTTGTTCGTAGACCGGCCAGAGCCCTGTCTGCCCGGTGGTCTGCTGCGCGAAGGCGATGGATGAGATCAGCGTGCTTGTGACGAAGACGGCGGCCGATGCGTAGTGCGAGATCACGTCAGACTCTCCCTTGGCTATGCCTCGCCATCATTCATCCACGAGCGTCCGAATTCAATGCCTCAGTTCCGCTGGTCATTCGGATCAGAGAACTCAACGAGCGGCTCGTCATAGATCGCTGTAAGAAGCTTGCCGTCGCTCCTGACGATGCCGCGATACATTCCCGAGCAGTTGAAGGGTAGGGACAGATTGCCAGCATGATCGACGGCGATGATGCCACCAGATCCGCTAGCCGGTGCCAGCGTGTCGATTACGACAGCCCGCGAAGCCTCTTCGAGAGACTGAGCCGCATAGCGCATCCGGGAGGCAATCTCGTGAGCCGCCGCATAGCGGATGAAGATCTCTCCATGGCCGGTGGCCGAGATGGCGCAGGTTTCGTTGTCGGCCCATGTTCCGGCTCCAATGACGGGACTGTCGCCGACACGTCCGGGTGACTTCGCCGTCATGCCGCCGGTGGATGTCGCCGCGGCAAGATTTCCATTGCGGTCGCGGGCGACTGCGCCAACCGTCCCATGCTTGCGCGACTCGTCTTGGTCGTCGGCTCCGCTCTTGCGCATCGCCAGAGTTTCCTGCAGGGCGTTCCAACGTTGCTCAGTGTAGAAGTAGGGCGGATCCTCGAACGGAAGGCCCTGCCTCCGACAGAATTCCAGGGCGCTTTCGCCGATGAGAATGACATGGCCGGAATGCTCCATGACGGCGCGTGCGGCGAGGACCGGATTGCGCGGCCCGCAGATACCTGCCACGGCTCCTGCGGAGCGGTCACGTCCATCCATGACGGCAGCGTCCATCTCCTGTTTGCCGGCCGAGGTATAAACCGCGCCGCGCCCAGCATTGAAGAGAGGCTCATCCTCGAGCGCCATGACCGAAGCCGAGACTGCATCAAGCGCACTGCCGCCATCGGCCAGCACAACGCGGCCGGCATTCAACGCCCGGCGCAGGCCTGCGTGATAAGCGGCCTCGCGTTCAGGCGTCATCCTGCTGCGCAAAATGGTGCCTGCACCTCCATGAACTGCCAGGGAAAAGTCGTTCTGCGTGGTCGGATTGCTTGTCATTGGCTCACGTCCCCAGAGAGTGTTGCGAGAGTGTCGAGCAGGCTCGGACGGTGATGGCCCGTGCGGCCCGTCATGGAGTTTGCGGCGACCAGCGCATCAAGGACGGCCTCCTGCGTGGAGTCCGCCACGGCTTGGAAGAGAAGGTCGATGCGCTGCTCGCTCAGAATCCGAACCTCGACAAGATCCGCATTCCCGTCGTGAGCCAGAATATTGCCTGTGGTGAAGCCGATTGCGATGTCGCCGCTGCCATGGCCCCAGAACGAGCCGAGCCGGGCCAACCCTACCCCCGAGCGCCGCAGGACGCGCCTGAGCTGTCGATCGCTGAGCGGGATGTCGGTAGCTGCCACGATGATGATCGAGCCTTTCTCGGTACGATCGGGTTCAGAACTGGGTGTGACAGGCGAGATGATCCTGCCATCGGGCAGGCGCAGGTCACCTGACCGACCGAAGTTTGACAGAACGAGAACACCAAGATGAAAGCTCTGTCCGTCGATCTCGAGACGGCGGGAGGCTGTGCCAATACCGCCTTTGAACCCGAATGTGCTCATCCCGCAGCCGGCGCCGACCGATCCGACCGCGACGTCCGATGAAGCGATGTCCAGAGCGGCTCGCGCATCGTCCTCTGCAACGACGAGAGCCTGGATATCGTTCAGATAGCCGTCGTTGCACTCGAGTACGACCGGGTTGACCGTTGATGTCTCTCTGCCGATATCCGGATTGCTTGAGATCGCGTGGCGCACAAGCGCCGTGCAGCAGGTCCCGACCGAAAGGGTGTTCGTGAGGAGAATAGGTGTTTCAAGGGTACCCAGCTCCTCGATCTGCATCAGACCTGCGCTCTTGCCGAAGCCGTTCAGGACATGCACGGCAGCGACTGGCTTCTCGCGATAGAGGTTGCCGCCATGCGGGATGATGGCCGTCACGCCGGTTCGGATGTCGCCACCATTGAGGGTGCGATGGCCGACCCTGACACCCGGGATATCGGTGATGCTGTTGAACCTGCCTGGTTGCAGGCTGCCACAGGCGAGACCAGCATCCCGGGCGCGACGGGCGCGATCCATCAGGGGCATTCCGCTTTAACAAAGGCGGCAATCTCCGCATGAGTGGCAATCCACACATCGGACCGCTGGGTGATTTCCTCCAGGAGCTTCTCAAGGATCCAGATGCGCGAACGGTATCCGGTCACGTGCGGATGCATGGTTAGAAGGAAGAGGCCGCCCTCTTCATAGGCCCGGTCGAACTCGCGGAAGAAGATGTCGTAGACAGCCGTCGGCGGGGTATGCGGGCGCAGGCCGTTGAAGCGATGCATGTTGAAATATACCGCATCGTCGCGGATCCACTCGACGGGAAGCTCCACGATGCCCGTAGGCTCGCTGTTTTCCAGCAACTCATAAGGGTCGTCGTCGGCCATCAAGGACGAGTCGTAGAGAAGACCGAGCTCCCGTTCGATTTGCAGGGTGCTTGGGCTGAAATCCCAGGAGGGTGTGCGTAAGCCTACAGGTCGGACTCCGGTAATCCGCTCCAGGGTCTCGGCCGACCGGAACATGAGATCACGTTCGATCTCATAGGGCAGTTGGCTGTTCAATTCGTGGATCCAGCCATGAATGCCGATTTCATGACCTTCTGCGACGACCCGCCGTTGCTCATCCTCGTAGAGAAGGGCGGCCACGGCCGGGACGAAGAACGTCGCCTTGGCGTCGAACCGGGCAAGCGCGCTGAGAATTCGCGGAACACCCTGGCGATTGCCGTACTGCCCCTGCGACATGCGGCCCACGGATCTGCCTCCGTCCCGCAACTCGTTCGTTTCGTGATCGGAATCGAAAGACAGGGCGACAGCGCAGCGGGCTCCATTCTTCCATTTCGCCGGTTTCATGGGCCGTCCAGCGCGCACGTGCTCGACCTTACTCCGCCAGGTCTGCTCGTCCCAAGCCCAGGGTTGGCCGCCGATATCATCCATGATTCTTCCTCGATTTCGTTATTTGAAACCTGGTTATTCCGCCCGGGTCTCAGGAGCGCCCACCGTCCGCCGAGATGATCTGGCCGGATATCCAGGATGCAGCATCGGATGCCAGGAACATGACGGCATTGGCGATATCCTGAGGGTGACCAAGCCGGCGCGTGTGAATGCTCTCCACCAACCGAGACTGGCCCTCAGAGCCATAGCTCTCCCATTGGCGCTGGGTCGCCGGATTGGACAGCACGAAGCCCGGAGCGACACTGTTGACGGTAATTCCATGGGGACCAAGTTCGAAGCTGAGTTGCTTCGTCAAACCCACTAGAGCATGTTTCGACGCCGTGTAGGCCTGAATCCCGGTCAGGCTCGGGCGCAGGCCCGCTCCGGACGAGATATTGACGATGCGGCCGAACTTCTGGCGCTTCATGTGGGGAGCGACGGCCTGCGAGCACCAGAACGCGCCATGCACATTGGCCTCGAAGAGCACAAGCCACTCGTGCTCGCTCACCTCGTCGATCGATTTCGCCACCTGGCCGCGGACCCCGCCCGCGCAATTGATCAGAATGTCGATATTCCCCAGGCTCTCCGCCATGTCTTCGAACACACGGCCGACGGCGGCACGATCGGCCAAGTCGAGGACGCGCGTCGCCACGGCGCCCGCTTCTGAAGCAATGCGCAATCCGGCCTCGTCCAAGTCGAGAGCCCAAACACGGGCGCCTTCCGATGCAAGGCATCGCACAATGCTCCGGCCGATGCCCTGCGCCGCCCCGGTCACAGCGACCCGACGGTTGGTGAAATCCAGTTTCATAGCGTCAGCATCTCGTCGAGAGTGGACCAGGATTGTTCTCGCCGCCCGTCCTCGATGTCATGGATCAGGTCGACGAGCCTGCCGATGGCAGGAGTCGCGATCCCGGCTTCGTGGCCGAGGGTCGCAATGATCGCGATCTGGGCGTCAACTTCGGTCTTGCGCTTGCGCACGGCGAGATCGCGCCAGATACCGGAATGCGTCTTGGCCGTATGCCGGTTGAACTCCGCCATGTCGGCGACGGAGCGACGAGCAGCATCCTCGCCGGCTCCCGGCATGAAGGCGTCCGGGTTGAACCCGTTGAAGCCCAAAGGCTTCACGCCCCGTGCGTTCGCGACCGCCATGACCTCCTGGCCAAGCCGACGGTAGACCGGAAAGTGCCGCTCGGAGGCAAGGTTCTCCGACATCGAGGCGTTGGTCAGGGCCGTCGCAAAGAGCAGGGAGCCGTAGCCCAGCTTGCCCCACAGATAGCCCCAGATGTTATCGGTCAGGACAGCCTTCGGCTCGAAGATCGACAGCAGACGATGGTATTCGCGCACGGCGTCGCTGGTCTGGCCGTCGAGACCGCCGACCGCAACCGCCGCCCGGTTGCCGAAAAGAATACGTCCCGGCTCCAGCCAGTCCGCGCCGAAATTGACGAAGCAGCCGATGGTCCGTTCGGCGCCGATCTCCTCGGCGATGATGATTTCGTTCAATCCGTTCTGCGCAGAGAGAACGGTGCCGCTCTCCGCAAGATAGGGCTTCAGCGAGCGGACGGCATCGCGTGTATGATGAGCCTTGACTGCCAGGATGATGCGGCTGAACTGACCTTCGACGTCGCTGGGCCTTGCGGCTTTGACCGATTGTCGAAACGTTTCGACGGGGCCCTCGATGAGTAGTCCGTCCGTGTTCATGGCCTCCACATGCGGCTCGACGATATCCACGAGCAGCACGTCCTCGCCAGCGCGGGAGAGGTATGCCCCGAGCGTACCGCCAATGGCGCCGGCGCCCCAGATAAGAATGGTGTTCCGGTTCATCTACCAAGTCTCGATAAGTGCGCGGGTTTCCTTGATCGCCACAGCCCAGATGGCGTTCATGTCGTCGTCCGATCGCTGGAAGTAACCGCCGAAGTTTCCGTCCTGCAGGATCTCGCGGACTCCTTGCGGACCGAACGTCCGCATCCGCTCAAGATCGACCATCGGCTTTTGATGCGCCGGCTGCTCGACACCGTCCAGACGTGTCCAGGGGAAGTTCTCCATCCAGGAGGCATGGGAAGCTATCGGATCGATCTGCTTCACTTTCTCGAACGTGCGGGGTGCATTCCACCAGTTGTGGAACTTCACCCGACACTCCCGGTTCTCGCCCATCCATTCGATGGCAGCCGTTTGGCCAGGCGCGTTCCCGCCATGACCATTGACGAAGAGAATGCGCCGGAAGCCCGTGCGCTTCAGCGAATCGAGGATGTCGGTGATAATGCGAAGATAGGTTTCTGCCCTCAGTGAAACGGTCCCAGGATAGGCCATGAAGTATGGCGTGATACCATAGGCCTGGACGGGGAACACCGGAACACCTGTCGGTTCCGCGGCTTCCAGAGCCACGCGCTCCGCCAGAATGCTGTCGACGGACAGGCTCAGATAGGCATGCTGCTCCGTGCAGCCGAGGGGAACGACCGCGCGATCATCCGTCTTCAGGTATTCTTCGACCTGAAGCCAGTTCATCTCACTGATTTTCATGAAAGGTTTCCTCTTGCGAAACGATCGACGAGCGCAACCGCTCGATTGCGGGAAGCAGGGTCGCACGGATGGCGTGGGGGTCCGGCACGTAGCGGAACTCCATGGCCCGACGATCCGGCGGCAACACTTGCCTGACGGCCACTTCCGCCCCGCTGGCATAGATCGCCACATCGACCTGAGACAGGAACGTTTCCAGATCGGGTGCCGTGATCAGACGCACATCCACATCGGAAACGTGAGGCGCGAAGCGCAGGACGCCCGGTTTCATCAGCGCAGTGAACTCAGGGAAGATCGACACGATACCGACGCGCGCCATAGGGTCGATCATGGCCAGCTGTGCGCGCGTCTCTTCGGCCGGGATAAAGCTCAAGCCGACAACTGGAACGCCTGTCGGAACGAGATGCTCGACCTCGCCGCGCCGATGGGCGAGCGTCACGCAAATATCGCAGGGAGAGGGGAAGGACTCACCCGTGTGCAGTGCATCGACCGTCGTCACCGCGATCGTATCGCCTGGACCAAGATAGTCCTGGATGCAGTTGGCGTATTGCTGTGTCGTCTCGACGAAGTTGCCCACCATGACGAGGCGCAACGCCCTGGAAGGCGTTGGACCTCGCGCGGCGCGGGCGTTGACTAGCGACGAAACGACGGAGGGAGCCAGACCGAGTTGCTCCGCCTCGTG
Source organism: Microvirga sp. HBU67558 (assembly GCF_018069605.1). Taxonomy (NCBI): domain Bacteria; kingdom Pseudomonadati; phylum Pseudomonadota; class Alphaproteobacteria; order Hyphomicrobiales; family Methylobacteriaceae; genus Microvirga; species Microvirga sp. HBU67558. The sequence goes on from NZ_JAGPUP010000552.1 coordinate 14,213, forward strand.
GAAGAGGCCCTCGATCCGGCGCTGAATCGTCCGGACTGCACTCGACCGGAGGCCGTCGCTATTGTGTCCGTCGCCTACATAGGTACCTGCCCCAGGCTTCGCCTCGATGAGCCCCGCCTCGCGTAGCTCGCGGTAAACCGTCGCCACGGTCATATGTGCGATCCCGGCCCGCTCCGCCAACTCCCGGACCGAAGGCAATCGCTGTCCCGTAGGAAGTTCGCCGAGAGCAATGCCGAACTCAATCAGCCCACGCAGCTGAATGCCGAGCGGCACGGGCAGGGTACGGTCGAGGGCTCCCGCGAGGTCGGCAAGGATCCGCTCATCAGGTGTCCGTTCCGTGTCGCTATAACGGATGCCCTCACAAGCGTCAGATGTTGATTGAGGTTTGGGCAAGGCGCTGTTGACTTTTCTTAACTGAGTGACCTACCGTTCTAATCGATAAGAACACCTTGGACGAAAAGCCAGGGTCTTAGCAAGAGGGGAAGTGAAGTGAAACAAAACTTCAAGCTTGGTGGATCGCTCGTTGCCGCTCTCGTCCTCGGGACCGTTCTTTGCGGCTCGGTTTCCGCTCAAACGCTGACCATGGGCCTGCGGGCTGGGCCGGATTCGATCGACCCGCATTGGTCGACTCTCGGCAGTCAGGCAGAAGCGCTGCGCCACATCTTCGATACGCTCGTCATGTCGGACGAGAACTTGGGTCTGAAACCCGGTCTGGCGACGTCGTGGAAGCCGATTGACGACACGACCTGGGAGTTCAAGATCCGCGAAGGCGTGAAATTCCATGATGGATCGGAGCTAACCGCTGAGGACGTGAAGTTCTCAATTGATCGCATTCCGGTCGTCACCGGCCCCATGAGCATGACGATCTACACGAAGCAGGTTGCGGAGGCGAAAGTCGCCGACAAGTATACCTTGCACGTGAAGACCAAAGCTCCGGCGCCGACCCTGCCGAACGATTTCATACGCCTCTTCGTGGTATCGAAGAATGTCGGGATGGAGGCTCGCAACGAGCAGTTCAATTCGGGCAAGGCCGCCATCGGGACAGGTCCCTACAAGTTCGTCTCATGGGAGCCGAAGGGCGATCTCGTCCTGGAGCGCTTCGACGGCTACTGGGGCGAGAAGCAGCCCTGGCAGAAGGTTGTTCGCAAGGAAATCCCAAGCGATCCTGCCCGCATGGCTGCCCTGAAGTCGGGTCAGGTCGACTTAGTGAACTACGTGCCGGCCACCGATTATGCTGCGATGCAAAAGGACAAGTCCGTCGATACGTTCGTGGCCGATTCAGTCTATTTCCTGAATCTCACGCCGAATGTGAAAGAGACGCTGCCGAGGAAGGTGAAGGTCGACGGTAAGGAGATCGATGCAAACCCGTTGCGCGATCCCAAGGTGCGTGAGGCCATGGACCTTGCAATCGACCGCAAGACTTTGGTTCGCGTCGTGCTGGAAGGCCTGGGGCGCCCGGCCAACCAGTTGATGCCCGCCAGCTTCTTCGGCGGCAACAAGAATCTGCCGGAGCGTCCTTACGATCTGGCAAAGGCCAAGCAGCTTCTTGCCGATGCCGGCTATCCGAAAGGCTTCGAGATCGATTTCCACTGCACCAACAATCGTCTCCCGGGCGACGGCGCGGTGTGCGAGGCGCTCTCGCAGATGTGGGCCCGCGCCGGCCTGAAGGTGAATGCCAATGCGCTCAATGGAACCGTGTTCTTCCCGGCGCAACAAAAGGGCGAATTCTCGCTATGGATGAGTGGCTGGGGCACGCTGACCGGCGAGGCGAGCTATACGTATGGATCGCTCGTTCATACGGCGGATCCCCAACTCGGCCTCGGCGCGTTCAACAAGCAGGGTTACTCCAATCCGGAGGTTGACAAGCTGCTGGAGGAGGGCGCGCGCACCATGGATGATCCGAAGCGCCGCGCACTTTTCGAGAAGGTGACGGAAGTTTCCATGAACGATCGCGCGTTGATCCCGACAGTTCAGATCCAGACTGTCTGGGCCGCCAAGAAGGGCATGCTCGCCATTCCTCCGCGCGTCGACCAGGAGACCCTGGCCTATGAGATCAAGCCGAAGAGCTGATCGCATCCACAGGCGGTCGGCATCAGCCGGCCGCCTTCTCCCGAGGTAACTCTAACCTCCTTGGATTTTAGATTGATGCTCACCCCGGAGCATTGAGCACCTCGTCCCTGACTTCACAACATCCTGGCACCATGCACGAGACAGCATGATTGGTTTTCTTATTCAGCGGGTCCTTCAGGCGCTCATGGTCGTGATCGCCATGTCGATCATCGTGTTCCTGGGCGTCTATGCCATCGGCAACCCGATCGACGTCATGATCGATCCTGCATCCGACCAGGCGTTGCGTGAGGCCCTGATCCAGCGCTACGGCCTCGATCTGCCCCTGTACGAGCAATACTTCGTCTTCATGAGCAACATGTTGCATGGGGATCTGGGGGAATCGTTCATCTACCGGCTGCCCGTTCTGAACCTGATATGGTCGCGATTTCCGGCGACGCTGGAGCTTGCGCTGACCGCGATGCTGATCGCCACCTGTCTCGGCATTCCGCTGGGCTTATGGGCAGGCTACAAGCCGGAGTCGCTCTCCGCCAAGGCGATCATGGCATTCTCGGTCCTCGGTTTTAGCGTTCCGAGCTTCTGGGTCGGGCTTCTGCTGATCATGGCCTTTGCGGTCGAACTCGGTTGGTTTCCGTCGGGCGGGCGCGGCCCGACCACCCACGTGCTCGGCATGAACCTGTCGATCACCTCTTTGGAAGGTTGGAGTTACATCATCCTGCCAGCCTTCAATCTGGCGCTGTTCAAGCTGGGTCTCCTGATCCGACTGACACGGGCAGGCACGGCCGAAGTGATGAGCTCCGACTACGTGCGCTTCGCCCGGGCCCAGGGATTGTCCGAGAGCAAGGTCGTCGGCCTTCACGTGCTCAAGAACATCTCGATCCCCATTGTGACCGTCTTCGGTCTGGAGCTTGGCTCCACACTTGCCTTCGCGGTGGTGACGGAAACGGTTTTCAACTGGCCTGGCATGGGCAAACTGATCATCGATTCGATCACCGTGCTCGACCGTCCTGTCATGGTTGCATACCTCATTCTCGTCGTGTTCCTCTTCGTGATGATCAATCTCGTCGTCGATCTAGTCTATGGCCAGCTAGACCCGCGCATTCGTGTAAAGGCGGCGTCATGAGCAGTTCTTCCGCTCTCCCGTTACCCGCCGAGACCGGCTGGAGCCGGATCTCCAACTTCTGGTCGGATTTCCGGCAAAGCCCGGTCGCTGTCGCGGCCTTGATCGTGGTCGTCGTCGTGGTTCTCATGGCTGTTCTTGCGCCGTTCGTGACGCCGCAGGATCCCTACAACCAGGAGGCCCTCGATCTCTTCGATGCTCGTCTCGAGCCCGGGGAAGTCGGGTCCGGCGGTTATGTCCACTGGCTTGGCACGGATGCCGCGGGCCGCGACATCTTTTCTGCGATCCTGTACGGGCTGCGCACGAGTTTGATCGTCGGTGTCATGGCCGGTACGTTGGCGCTCGTTCTCGGCACGACGGTCGGTCTCATTGCAGCCTATTACGGCGGCCGCATCGAGGCGCTCATCATGCGCGTTATCGACCTTCAGCTCTCGCTGCCGGCGATCCTGCTTGCACTGGTTCTCGTGGCAATGTTAGGGCAGGGGCTGATGCAGCTCGTCGCTGCACTGGTCGCCGCGCAGTATGCCTATTTCGCCCGCACGACTCACGGTGCGGCCAGCGCGGAGAGGCGCAAGGACTACATCGAGGCAGCGCTCTCGACCCCGCTGCCAGCCCGCCACGTCCTTTTCCGCCACCTCCTGCCCAATGCCTTGCCACCTCTAATCGTAGTCGCAACCGTCCAGGTGGCGAACTCCATCGCCCTTGAAGCGACGCTGTCCTTCCTGGGACTCGGGCTTCCCATCACGCAGCCGTCGTTGGGCTCGCTGATCTCCAACGGATTCCAGTTCCTGCTGTCGGGGCGCTACTGGATCTCGATTTATCCGGGAATTGCCCTCATGCTGACCGTCGTGGCGATCAATCTGGTGGGCGATCAGGTCCGCAACGTTCTGAATCCGAGGCGCAGCCGATGAGCGACGCGGTTCTTCGTGTCAAAGACCTTCAGACCCAGTTCCAGACCCGTGCTGGGGTGCTGAAGGCCGTCGACGGCGTCAGCTTCGAAGTCGGGCGTGGCCGCATTCTTGGGCTTGTCGGCGAGTCGGGATCGGGCAAAAGCGTCACGGGCTACTCCATTCTCGGCCTGGTCGAGCCGCCCGGCAGGATCGCGGGCGGCGAGGTTCTCCTGAACGGAAAGGACCTCACGCGCCTGAGAGGCGAGGCCATGCGTCAAGTTCGCGGCGCCCAGATCGCCATGGTCTTCCAGGACCCGATGATGACGCTCAATCCGGTCCTCAAGATCGGAACGCAGATGATCGCGGCAGTGAGGGCTCACGACAGGGTCTCACGCAAGGCGGCACGCGCGAGAGCACGCGACGCCCTCGCCAAAGTGGGCATTCCGAGCCCCGAGGAGCGTCTCGACTCCTATCCGCACCAGCTCTCCGGCGGCATGCGTCAACGGGTGGCCATCGCCATCGCGCTCCTGCATAGCCCCGCGGTCATCATTGCGGACGAGCCGACGACAGCGCTCGACGTCTCCATCCAAGGTCAAATCCTGGCGGAAGTGCGACGCCTCGCCGACCAGACCGGAACGGCTTTCGTCTGGGTCACCCATGACCTCGCAGTGGTGTCGAGCCTCGCGGACGACATCTGTGTCATGTATGCCGGGAAGGTGGTGGAAAGCGGGCCGGCCGCCGAGGTAATCGCGTCGCCGCGCCATCCCTATACGGCCGGTCTTCTGGCGTCCGTGCCCGCGGAGCATGAGCCTGGAACCAAGCTTCCTCAGGTTCCCGGATCGACGCCCTCGCTGGCTAACCTGCCACCCGGTTGCGCCTTTGCGCCTCGGTGCGCCAAGGCGGGACCCGCCTGCACGACGACACCGCCTGTTCAGACCTTCGAGGACGGACGTACCGCCCTCTGTCATTACCCGATCGAGCCCATTTCATGCCAGCCGCACTCCTTGACGTCGCACACGTATCGAAGCGCTTCGTAAAGCATCCGAATCTCGGGGAGCGCATCGCCGGACTTCTCGGTGCCGGGCCGAAAGCCGAGACCGTGCGCGCGGTGACCGATGTCAGTCTCACGGTTGCCAAGGGCGAGGTCGTGGGCCTCGTCGGGGAGTCCGGCTGCGGGAAATCCACGCTTGGTCGGATGATCGCCGGGATCTACACGCCGAGCGACGGCAAGATCCTGTTCGATAGGACGCCTGTCGCGAAGGCGCAGGGACGGCGCACGCAGAAGCTGACGACGCGTGTCCAGATGATCCACCAGGATCCCTTCGCGAGCCTCAATCCGCGTATCCGGATCGGCGATACGGTGGCAGAAGGCCCGGTGGCGCACGGCATCGTGAAGTCCCGCGAGGCGGATGACTACGTGGCGGATCTGCTCGGGCGCGTTGGACTCGATCCCGGTTACAGCAGGCGGTTCCCGCATCAGTTCTCCGGTGGTCAGCGCCAGCGCATTGCCATCGCCCGTGCGCTTGCCATGAAGCCCGACCTTCTGGTGCTTGACGAGCCCGTGGCGTCCCTCGACGTTTCCATCCAGGCGCAGGTGCTCAATCTGTTCATGGACCTGCGTCGAGATTTGGATCTGACGGGAATCTTCATCAGCCACGATCTCGGCGTCGTGCGTCATGTCTCGGACCGGGTCGCGATCATGTATCTCGGCCGCATCGTCGAGCTGGCGCCGACTGCCGAACTCTATGCCAGCCCGAACCATCCCTATACGCGCGCACTCTTCGAGAGCGTGCCCCGCATCGGCGTGGGTCGGAAGGATTTTCGCCCGATCGCCGGCGAAATTCCATCCCCGCTTCACCCACCGGGCGGATGCCATTTCCATCCGCGGTGCCCCCTTGCGGGGCCCCGGTGCAAGCGCGAGGCGCCCGCGCTGGCCGCGATCGCTCCTGGCCGGTTCTCCGCCTGTCATCTCAACACCGGCGGCACGGAATAATCGAGAAGTTCGACAGACATGACCCAGCAAGCTTCTCTCGCAGCGCTCCAGGAACGCGTTGCCGCCGTTAACGATGTGCTCAATGCGGTATCGGTGCTCACGTGGGATTCCCGCACGATGATGCCCACAGATGGAGCGGAAACCCGAGGCCTCCAGATCGCGACGCTGACCCGGCTTGCTCGCGATCTGCTCCTTGCGCCCGAAACAGAGAAAGCCTTAGAGGAGGCCGAGCGGGCGACGGAAGGCTTCGGGCAGGACGCTGCCGAACGACGCATGGTGCAGCAGACCCGTCAGGCGGTGGAGCACCATAAGCGTGTTCCGGTCTCTCTGATCCAGGAGCGGGCGGCTCTTCGCACAGTCGCGCAGGCGGCCTGGATCGACGCCCGATCGAAGAGCGACTTCGCTGTTTTCTCGCCCTATCTTGCCAGGACCATTGCGCTATCCCGGGCCTATGCCGATTGCATCGGCTGGAATGAGCACCCCTATGACGCCATGGTGTCTATCTACGAGCCTGGCGAGACCGCAGCGAGCCTGAAAGAGCTGTTCACGACATTGCGGGCCGGGCTTCAGCCCATCCTGGATGCCGCAAGGGCTCGTCCTCAACCCCGCTCTGACTTCCTGTTCCGCGATTTTCCGGAGGAAGGGCAGAGAGCCTTTGGCCTGAGCCTCGCGGAGAGGCTTGGCTATGACTTCCGGCGCGGGCGTCTGGACACCACCGTCCATCCGTTCGAAGTGTCGTTCACCCGCAACGACGTGCGGATCACGACCCGCTACAACCGCAACTACCTGCCAGCCTCCATTTTCGGCACCGCTCACGAGACCGGACACGGTCTCTACGAGCAGGGGGTCGATGCGGCTCATACCCGGACGACACTGGCGACTGACCTCGTTGGTCTCTACGCAGTCGGAGGAACGAGCTTTGGAGCCCATGAATCCCAGTCGCGCCTTTGGGAGAACCACATCGTTCGAAGCCAGACGTTCTGGCAGAGGCACTTCTCGGATCTGCGGAAGCATTTTCCGGATCAGCTTGGCGATGTCAGCGCAGACGAGTTCTATCGCGCCGTCACGCGCGTCGAGCCCGGTTTCATTCGGGTCGAGGCCGATGAACTGACTTATGATTTCCACATCATGCTGCGCGCGGATATCGAATGCGCGCTCATGGACGGCTCGCTTGCGGTCGACTATCTACCAGAAGCCTGGAACGCGGCGATCAGGCGTGATCTCGACCTTGTGGTACCGGACGATGCCCGCGGCGTCCTGCAGGATGTGCATTGGTCCACCGGCTATATCGGCTCGTTCCCGACCTATACCATCGGAAATGTTATGGGCGCTCAGGTGATGGACACCCTGTGTGGTCGTAATCCGTCTCTCGGTGATGCGATCACGGCCGGACATTATGGGATCCTGGCAGACGAACTGCGCACCCGGATCTGGCAGCACGGTCGCCGCTTTACGCGTGACGAACTGCTGGAGCGTGAAACGGGTCGCCCGCTCGATCCAGGCCCTTACCTTCACTATCTGCGCAGCAAATACGCTGCATGAGCGATGCGCTACAAAGCCCACTCATAGCAACATGGTGCGAATTCGCCGACATTCTGAGAAACAGGTAAATATACTCATACTAAAGTAGGTCAGCATTAACCAGCCCTGATGTATCGCGGAGCAAATCACAATAAAGTGGGGCTCCTCAGTGCTGAAAAGTGTTACGTTATCCATGAAGATCATGGCACTCGTCGCCGTGATCATTTTCGCGACGGCCGGAACCATGTGGTTTGCGGCCTCCCGACAGGTCTGGGCCGATCTGGAAGTGCAGCAGCAGCAGAAGGCCGAACAATATCTGCGCAGCCTTTCTCTGGTTTATGCTGCTCGGGTGTCCGGTGCCGAGGTCAAGACCGAGCAAGGACGGGTCGCTCGCATCGTGAGCCCCCCGCTGACCGAATTCAGAGATTTCGCGGTCGTCGACGATTCCGTGTCTTATGTCGGCGGGAACGCCACGATCTTCACCTTCGACGCAACCCAGGATGCGTTCATCCGCCGCGTGACAACCGTGAAGAAGGAAAACGGCGAACGGGCGGTCGGAACGGCCCTGGCTCCCGACAGTCCGGCCCAGGCTCATGTCCGCCGTGGAGATCCCTATTACGGCCCGACCGTGCTCTTCGGCACTCAGTTCTACACCGCGTATCAGCCGACCTTCGACAAGACCGGCAAGGTCAATGGCATTCTCTATGTCGGCGTGCCGGTTGCCGATCTCCATGACGCCTATTCATCAACAATGTCGATGCTGACGATTGCAGCCGGTGCGATTGCTATCCTCGCGTGCATCGGCGCTCTGCTGATCGCCACGCGCCTTTTCCGGCCACTGAAGGCGATAACCCTCCGCGTCGAGATGTTGGCAGAAGGGGATCTCGAAAGCACCATCGGCTATCAGGATCGCGGCGACGAGATCGGTGCGGTGGCCAAGTCCCTGCAGGTCTTCAGGAGCGCCTTGATCGCACAGCGGCAGGCAGCTGAAGCGGCGGCCCTCGAGCAGGAGGCAAGGACGCGTCGCGCTCAGATGCTGGACAAACTCACGCAGCACTTCGAGGAGAAGGTCTCGTCCCTGACCCGTCGCCTGTCCGTGTCCGCATCCGACCTGGAAACGACCGCCCAGTCCATGACGGCGGTTGCCGACAAGGCCACGCACCAGTCCGTCGGTGTCGCGTCGGCCTCGCAGCAAACCTCCGCCAACGTGCAGACAGTCGCAGCCGCAACGGAGGAGTTGTCGATCTCGATCCGCGAGATCTCCGCACAGGTCGCTCAGTCGTCGAGCATTGCGGAACGAGCCGTGACGGATGCGCAGCGTACCAACGGAATCGTGCAGATGCTCGCGGGTTCTGCCGACAAAATCGGTCACGTCGTGCAACTCATCAACAGCATTGCGTCTCAGACCAATCTGCTGGCCTTGAACGCGACCATCGAGGCGGCGCGCGCGGGCGAGGCCGGCAAGGGCTTCGCCGTGGTGGCGAGCGAGGTGAAGGAGCTCGCCAACCAGACGTCGCGGGCCACCGAGGAGATCTCGGGCCAGATTGCCAGCGTTCAGCAGGTCACCGCCGAGGCCGTGCAGGCCATCCAGGCGATCGCAGGCACGATCGGCGAGATGTCCCAGATCTCGGTGGCGATCGCGGCCGCCATGGAGGAGCAGGGGGCCGCCACGGCTGAGATCTCGCGCAATGTCCACGAGGCGGCCCGCGGCACCGAGGTCGTCACGGGCAGCATCGGAGAGGTTCGCCAGGCTGCTGGAGACACGGGAGCAGCAGCAACCCAGGTTCTCGCGGCTGCCCAGGAACTGGCGCGGCATTCCGCCAGCCTCGGACAGGAGGTCGATCACTTCTTGTCCGGCGTCAAAGCCGCATAAGTTCCCTGGCACTCGCCTCAAAGTGAGCCGCAGCAGAAAGATCTGTTGCGGCTCTCCGTCAATGCTCAACCTGATCGGCCGAATGTCCAGCGCGCCAATAGGCAACGACTTGGTGCTCAGTGGTCGGGATCTTCCATTCCTGACGCAGGAGCCTCTTGAGACATCGGCAGCTCTTCTGCTCGCAGCCGGCCCAGATGAAGCGGCGGCGCTCGTCCGAAGGCACTTCGATCGCGCGTACGGCATCCTCGATGAGGGACGTCGTTCCCGCGGGAGCTCCGTTCCGGTGCATCCAGCGAATGTCCAGTGCGGCCCTGGAGCAGAGAGGCTGCTCCTCGCTGGCATCCTCCACTTCGAGAAGCACGGTCGCTCTGCATTCGGAGGGCAGTTCCGCCAAGATGCGGCTGATGGCCGGGAGGGCCGTCTCATCTCCCGCGAAAAGGTACCAGTCGGCCGGGGGCAGTTCGCCGCCACCTGGACCCATGATTCCGATTGTATCGCCGGGACGAGCCTGTAAAGCCCAGGTAGAGCCGGGCGTGTTGTCTCCTTCGTGCAGGACGAAGTCGATCTCAATCTCGTTTCGCTCCACATCAATCTCGCGGATCGTATAGATCCGCATCACCGGCCGATCCTCGCCGCGCGGCCAGACGGGCCGCCCATCCTCGCCCATCACGGGCCATGAGGGAGCACGTCCGGAGCTCGGAGGAAAAAGCAGCCGAACATGCATGCCGCCCGTTGCAAAACGTGCGAGATCGCGCCCCTTGAGACGCACCCGGCGCATGCGCGGGGTGACATTGGTCGCGTTGACGACGTGCATCTCACGAAAATACGGGAGCGGCGTTCCGGCCTGACCATCTCCTTCCCAGGCGATGCGGGGGCTCTCCCCCTCGACGAAGCCGATGATGTGCTCCGCCAGGCTCCATTTGACATATGCGAGACCCGTTGCATCAGGCCCTTCCGCAAGGAGGTAGAGAGCGTCGTCACGCGCTTCCACTAACGCAGTGCCGTATTCGAATTCCACCCTGGCGGAGTGTGCGGACCGGTCGACCCGTCCATGTTCGACGAAATGCTCGCAGAGCTTGTCCATCATCTGATCGGGGCGTGCGAGCGTGACCGAGGCCTTGGCGCGAAGAGTGGTTGATGTCGTCATTTGTTCCATGGACATATGTGCTCCGTCTATCTGTTCCGGTGCAGGAGCCAGACCAGGTACGGTCCCCCGATGAGTGAAGCGAAGAGACCCAAAGGGACCTGGTAGGGAAAGGACGCGATCCTGGACAGCCAATCGGCTCCGGCCATCAATCCCGTGCCGATCAGGACCGCAGCCAGAACCTGGTGGTGCGCACGGCCGAACCCGACCAGCCGCGCCATATGGGGTGCGACAAGACCGACGAAGCTCAGCGGGCCGACGACAAGCGAGGCGGCTGCCGTCAAGCCAGCGGCGACGACGGTGAGCGCCATCCGGCTGGTGCGAAGCGGCAATCCTATCGCCCGCGCTTGATCGGGGCCAAGAGGCATGATTTCAAGCCAGCGGAAGATCAGAGGCAGGAGCCCGAGCAGGAGCGCCGCCACCGCGACGGTGATCGATGCCTCTGCCCAAGTGATATGGTTCGTCGCGCCGCTGAGCCAGGCGAGGAGTTGAAAGGCGCGCACATCCCCCGTGATCATTGCTGCGTTGACAAGGGCGTTGCACAGCGCTCCGACGGCGAGGCCTCCAAGCAGGAGCCGTTCTGGATTTCGGTCCTGCCGACTGGCGACTGCGAGGAGTGCGCCCAATACGACAACGACGCCCACGGCCCCTCCAGCGAGGCGGATGCCCGTAGTCGCGTTCGATACCGTGAAGAGAACCGCTGCGAGTCCAATGCCGGCGCCCGCACTCACACCGAGGACTTCCGGACTCGCGAGAGGGTTGTCGGTCATGCGCTGCAGGATCATCCCGGCGGCCGCCAGCATGCCCCCGGCAGCCGCTGCCGCGACGATGCGTGGTGCGCGAAACGGAAGAAGGTCGCTGAGAAGCCGGCCCGTCGCAAGGTTCCAGCCGTCGGGGCCACGCCCGACGAGGAGTGCCAAGGTGATCATCGCGATGACAAGGAACGAGAGCGCCGCTAGCATAGGGGTGGGATACATGATGCGCCGTGAGGGCGCGGGCTGTCCGGAAACCAATGCATGGCGGGGCAGGTTGAGCCTTGGCAGCAGATACAGGAGAAGCGGTCCTCCGAGGAGAGCCGTGGCAACTCCGGTCGGTATCATCTCGGCTGATCCATGGGCCGTAAATTGAACGAGACCGTCCGTGAGCCACAGGACGGCGGCTCCGATGAGCGGCGCGGCCAAGAGAATGTCGCGCTGCGTGCGGGCACCGCCCAGCCGAGCCAGCGTCGGAGCCGCGAGCCCGACGAATCCGATCACGCCGACCTCAGCCGTGACGGTGGTCGCGAGCCATACGGCGAGAGCGAGGGTCGCGAGGCGTAAGGCCAGAAGATTGACCCCGAGGCTGCGCGCGCTCTCATCGGCGAGACCGAGAAGCTCCAGCGGCCGGATCAGGAGAAAACAAGCCGCGAAGGTGACCAGCAGCGTGAGGGCAAGTGCCTGAACCGGGCCCCAGCCTTGCTGAGTCAGGGAGCCGCTGCCCCAGATCAGGAGCGACATCATGTATTCGCCATTGGCGAGGATCAGCGTCGCACTCAGTGCCATCGCGACGAGAGACACGACCATTCCGGCAAGAACGATGGTGATCGGCTCAAGCCCGCGCCGCCAGCTCAGAGCCATGAGCATGATCGTGACGGTCAGCCCACCGACAAGGGCAACTGTCTCACGTGACGTATCCATGAGCGCAGGCGCGAATAGGGTGGCCGCCGTCATGGCAAGTTGCGCGCCTGCTGAAATGCCGAGCGTCGACGGATCGGCGATCGGATTGCGCAGGGTCCGCTGCAAGAGGGCGCCGGAAAGCCCGAGCGCGGCGCCCGACAACAACGCCACAACGGCACGCGGAAGCACGCTGTTGAACAGGAGGATGCTATTGAGATCGAAACTCTGTCCGCTCGCCAGCGGGAAAAGGCACAGGATTTGATAGCCGGATAAACCCACGGCGGCGGCAAACACCACGAACCACATCAACGTGAACGGCCTATGTGCCATGCTTTCAATCAAGGCCGCCTCCCGCGCCGGCGAGCGCGCCGGTCAGCAGGCGTGCGAAACGGCGCGCCGCCGGAAGTGCGCCGAACGGATTGACGGATGGGAGCACCACGACGCGCCCTTCACGGACCGCCGGGAGTGCCTTCCACAGCGGACTGTCGCGCAGGGTGCTGTGTGCATCCGGAGGGACTGGAGAGATGATGACGATCGAGGCCTCGGGCACATCGGCGAGAGCCTCGAGGGGAACTGGTGCCGCCGCAGCATAGCTGGTGCGCTTCGCCCAGGCGTTCGTCAACCCAAGGCGCTGGAGAACGTCGCCGAACATGCTGTCATAGCCGAAAGCCCTGAAGTGCCGGGCATCGCCAAGGTTGATGAGAAAAACGGGCCGTGTCGTTCTCTCGGCAAGGCGGCGGCTGGCCTGTGCGATCTCGAGGGACGCTGCATCGATATAGGACCGCGCCTGCGCAGTCCGGCCAAGCGTTTCGCCGAGCGTCATCGTGATCTTCTCGGCTGGAGCGTAGGGAGGGCGGCCGGGTTCGTAAACCGTGTAGGATGCCACGGGAGCAATCTGTTGGAGGCGATCCTGGATCCAGGAGAACCAATGCGAACTGACGATCAGATCTGGATTGGACAGGCGCAGCATCTCGAAATTCGGTGAGCCCCGCAGGCCCAGATCGGCAACCTGAGACGGCACATTCGGCTCGACGGCGATTTTCCGAAACTGGACGAGTTCGGTTGCGGCAACGGGCGTGACGTCCAGGGCGAGCAGGGTCTCGAACATGGCCCAGTCCAAAACGGCGATGCGCTGGTGCGACTGCGCCCTGACCCTGCCGGCGACGAACGAACCGATCGCGGCTGTCAGAAAGTGGCGTCGGCTCGCCGGGAATGCAGCGTGACATGAGGTGGGCTGCATCGACATGCGACGTACCTGAGCTCTCAAAGCTTGGGCGGAGTAGAAAATATACTTCAAATTTTTTATCAATACTTTGATGCTATGACCCGCATGGCTTGGTGACTTGACGCCGGATCGACCCGGTCAGCCGCCAGCCAAGATCCGACCTCGTTCAGACACCGACGGTGGTCATGAACCGCGGCTGCGCTCACGTCAACATTTTTGTTCCAAAAAGCGTAGCATCTTTATGAGCTTAGAATGGTTCAAGATTGGCCGTTCAGACGAAGGTGCCTCTGCTTTCCTCGTCCGGACGGTGCTGCATGGCTCCGTCAGACGGCTCAACGGTCGACGACAACGTCGGATTGCGCCGACGTCAACGTAGAATAATTGCCAGTTTAGAGCATTCTAAATGAGTATACATCTGAATTATAATAATTCTAAATTGTCGTTTAGAGTAGTTGTAAAACATAATTCTTGCCACAGCTAAGTGGAACTCATAGTCAGGCGACTGGACCGGCAATTCCTTGATTGCGCCTGCATGTGAGACCCGGGAGGGCTCCGTGCGATCGAAACCCCTGGGGACATCCATGAAGCGTCGTTGTGTATTGAGTATGGGGGTGAGCTTGGCCTCGCTCGCCATGATGGTGGCGTCGACCGAGCCGTCCGAGGCCCAGACCCAATCCGCGTCCGGGGAAATCACCCTTGAGACCGTGACCGTCGAAGGGCAGGGCGGAAGCGCCACCGGGCCTGTGAACGGCTATGTTCCCAACCGCACGACGACGGGCTCCAAGATCGACACGCCGATCGAGGAAATTCCGCAATCGGTGTCCGTCATCGGGCGCGAAGAACTCGAAGACCGACAGGTGCAGAAAGTCGACGAAGCTCTTCGGTACACCGCCGGTGTGTTCGCGCAGCCTTATGGTGTGGATTCGGATACCGACTGGTTCTTCATCCGTGGCTTCGATGCGGGCCAGACCGGCGTCTTTCTGAACAATCTGCCGCTTTATCAATATGGCTTCGGCGGGTTCTATATCGATCCGTTCGTCCTCGAAAGAATCGAGGTGCTCAAGGGGCCGTCCGCTGCTCTCTACGGCGGGTCCTCGATTGGTGGCATCGTCAATCTCATCAGCAAGCGTCCGACGACGGAACCGCTTCGCTACGTCGAAACGGGCGTAAACTCTTGGGGTAATGGCTACGCGGCCTTCGATTTCGGCGGGGCGCTCGACAAAGACAAGATATGGTCGTATCGCCTGACGGGCAAGATGTCCGGCGGTGACTGGGAAACCGACAAGGCCGACGATTTCCGGGGAGTTATCGCGCCGGCGCTCACATTCCGTCCCGATGCCAGCACCGAGCTCACCGTGCTGGCGTCCTACCAGCATATGGATCTGATGCACACGGGCGGGTTCCTCCCCTATGTAGGCACCGTTGTGCCCGCACCCTTCGGGCGCATCTCACGCCGGTTCTACTACAGCGAGCCTGAAATCGATCTCTATCGCCGCGAACAGGCGATGATCGGCTATGAATTCGAGCACGCGGTCAACGACGTCTGGACGCTGCGGCAGAATTTCCGCTATGCGCACACGGATTCGAAGGAGCGGGGACCTTATCCTTTCGGTTATCTTGGAGGAGCGCCGCTCGGTCCGGATTTCCTGCTCTTCCGCGTCGGTTTCAATCACCACACGGTGGTGAACACGCTGTCCCTCGACAATCAAGCGGAGGCAAAGTTCGGCACCGGGGCGCTCAATCACACGCTGCTCCTCGGTCTCGATTACAAGTACTACAACATCGATCAGATCCAGGCCTCCGGGGGCGGCACGCCGATCAGCCCGGTCAACCCGATCTATGGGGTGCCCCAGGGCCCGACGGTTCCCTATCTCGACCAGGACCTGACCATGAACCAGGTCGGGTTCTACGCACAGGATCAGATCCGCTACGGCGACTGGATCGCGACGCTGAACGGACGTTACGATCACGTCTCGACGAAGAGCACCGACAAGGTCGGAGCGGCCAATTTCAGCGACGAGGCCGGCGAATTCAGCGGACGCCTGGGACTCGGTTACGAGTTCACGAACGGAATGACACCCTATGTCGCGGTGTCGCGCACCTTCAATCCGGTCATAGGCTCCGACTTCTTCGGCCAGTCGTTCGCGCCGGAGACCGGGCAGCAGGTTGAAGTCGGCCTAAAGTACAAGCCGACGTTTGCCGATGCCCTGATCACCGCATCCCTGTTCGATCTCACGCGTCAGAACGTCAACACGACCGACCCGGAGCATTCTTTCTTCGAAGTCCAACTGGGCGAGGTCCGATCCCGCGGCTTCGAGCTCGAAGCGCAAGCCAACATCACGGCCGGCTTGAAGGCGATCGCGGCATTCACGGCATACAACATCGAAATCACCGAGGACACGAACCCGCTGTTGATCGGGAACCGCCCCAACGTCGTCCCGGAAATTCTTGCATCCGGCTGGCTGGATTACACGGTCCAGGACGGCTCATTCAAAGGGCTCGGCTTTGGTGCAGGCGTTCGCTATGTCGGCTTCTCGTATGCCGACAACGAGAATACCCTGAAAGTGCCAGCCGCGACGGTGTTCGATGCCGGCATCCGCTATACCCGCGATAACTTTACGGTCGCGCTCAACGTCAACAATCTGTTCGACAACGAATATGTATCGTCATGCGACACGCAGTACACCTGCAACTACGGTGCCGGGCGCGTCGCAACTCTCAAGGCGAGCTACAAATGGTGATCGAGGGGGTGCCGCGGCAGGGCGCCCGCACAGGTACGCCGGAGCCGAGGAAGGGATCGGGGCAAGGATCGGATGCCGCGGTTCCTTCATTCGAACTGGCGGACGTGAGCTATGCTATTCCAGGACGCACCTTGCTGCATTCCCTCTCGCTGACGCTGTCCGGTCGGCGCGTTATCGGACTGATCGGCCACAACGGTTCGGGCAAATCGACACTGATCAAGCTGCTGGCTCGCCAGCAATCGGCCTCCGGCGGCTCGATCACGTTCGAAGGGAGACACCTGAGCCAGTGGGGCGAGCGGCCCTTCGCGAGGCAGGTTGCCTATCTGCCCCAGCAGACGCCGCCGGCCTCCGGCATGCTCGTCAAGGAGCTCGTCGCGTTGGGCCGCTATCCGTGGCATGGCCCTCTCGGCCGTTTCGGAGCGACAGACCACCGGAAGGCGAGAGAGGCCATGGCGCTCACCGATGTGGAGACCCTTGCGGACCGGCTTGTCGACACCCTCTCCGGAGGCGAGCGACAACGGGTCTGGCTGGCCATGCTGGTGGCGCAGGACGCCCGGTTCCTGCTACTCGACGAACCGATCTCAGCCCTCGATGTGGCCCACCAGGTCGAGGTGCTCGCACTCGTCCAGCGCCTCTCACGCGAGCGTGGTCTCGGCGTGGTTGTTGTCCTCCACGACGTCAATATGGCGGCTCGCTTCTGCGACGAGATCCTGGCTCTTCGGGCTGGGCGGCTGATTGCCCGCGGCACGCCCGGCGAGATCATGACGCCCCGGCAGTTGCAGGCGATCTACGGTGTCGCCATGGAGGTCATCCCTCATCCTGTCACGGGCCAACCGGTGAGCTTCGTCCGTTGATGCCGTCTCAAAGCCGACGCTTGCTCTCTCCGGCTGGCGGCGGTAGCTAATCCTGCCATGCGACCGCTGCTCAACCGCTTTTTTGCCTATTACCGACCTCATCGCCGCCTGTTCGTGCTGGATTTCTCCTGCGCTGTGGCTTCGGGGCTGCTCGAGCTTGGCTTTCCGATTGCCGTCAAGCTGTTCATTGATACCCTGCTGCCGACCGGCCAATGGGGGCTGATCGCGCTCGCCTCGGCGCTGCTGCTCGCAGTCTACGTCCTCAATGCCGGTTTGATGGCGACCGTGACCTATTGGGGCCACATGCTCGGCATCAACATCGAAACCGAGATGCGGCGCAAAGCCTTCGATCATCTCCAGAAACTATCGTTCGGCTTCTTCGACAACCAGAAGACCGGGCATCTCGTGGCTCGTCTGACCAAGGATCTGGAGGAGATCGGCGAGGTGGCCCATCACGGGCCCGAGGACCTTTTCATCGCCGTGATGACGCTGGTGGGTGCGTTCATCCTGATGTTCACGGTCAATGTGAAGCTCGCCCTCATCACGGCGCTCGTCGTCCCGCTCACCGCCTGGCTCACGACCCGCTATGGCGGCCGCATGACCCGGAACTGGCAGGCCCTCTACAGCCGCGTCGGTGATTTCAACGCGCGCATCGAGGAGAATGTCGGAGGAATCCGCGTGGTTCAGGCCTTCGCCAACGAGGACCACGAACGGCAGCTGTTCGCCGTCGACAACCAGGGCTATCGCAAGACGAAACTGGAGGCCTACCGCATCATGGCGGCCTCGACCTCGCTCAGCTACCTGAGCATGCGCCTGATTCAGATGGTCGTCATGGTGGCCGGCAGCTATCTGGTGCTTCGGGGCGAACTGAGTGCTGGCGGCTTCGTCGGTTACCTGCTTCTCGTGGGTGTCTTTTTCCGTCCAATCGAGAAAATCAACTCGGTCATCGAGACCTATCCGAAGGGGATCGCCGGCTTCAAACGCTACATTACCTTTCTCGATACGCGTCCGGACATCGCGGACCGACCCGGCGTGAGGGATGTCGGCAAACTCAGGGGCGACATCCGGTACAAGAATGTCCGATTCGGCTATGCCTCGGATCGCAGCATCCTCAACGGTCTCGATCTTTGCATCCGCGCCGGCGAGACCATTGCGTTCGTTGGTCCGTCGGGAGCAGGCAAGACGACCATCTGTTCGCTGCTGCCCCGGTTCTATCAGATCGCCGAGGGCGAGATCACGATCGATGGGATCGACATCCGCAATATGACGCTGCGCTCGCTGCGCGGCCAGATCGGCATTGTGCAGCAGGACGTTTTCCTGTTCGCCGGCACCATCCGCGAGAACATTGCCTATGGCCGGCTCGAAGCGACCGAGGCCGAGATTCTGGAGGCCGCTCGTAGGGCCCGGCTCGACGAGGTGATCGCCTCATTGCCGAACGGCCTCGACACGATCATCGGGGAGCGTGGAGTGAAGCTGTCCGGAGGCCAGAAACAGCGCCTCGCCATCGCGCGGATCTTCCTGAAAAACCCGCCGATCCTGATCCTGGACGAAGCCACATCTGCCCTTGACACGCAGACCGAGCGGGCGATCCAACAGGCGCTCGGCGAGCTGTCGAAGGGGCGCACCACCCTCGTCATCGCCCACCGTCTCGCGACAATCGTGAACGCCGACCGCATTGCGGTGATCGATCATGGGATTATCGTGGAGCAGGGCAACCACAACGAACTCCTGTCGCGGGATGGAATATACAGGCGGCTGAGCGCCGCGCAGTTCGCCTGAGGCAAATCGATCTGATCGGCTCAGGAACCAGCTGCTTCGGACCAGTAGGCGAGGCTCCGGGTGTTGACCGGTGATCCTGCCGCAGCGTTGATTTCAAGAATTGCACTGTGAAATTTCTGCGCTTCGCCCGGGCCGACGAGCAGTCTCAGGCTATGGATGATCCGGGTGATGCGCAGATGATTGTGATCGAACATGGCCAGCCACCAGCGGGTACCCCGATAGAAACTGAGCATCCGCTCGCTTGCCCGTTTCAGAGTATCCTGCGCGTGCCCGTCGGCCCTGATCGCAGCGATCTCGGCCTGCGTGAGGACCGGGGCTCCCGGTTGGGCGCCGCTGCGGGTGGGAAGGGGAAACAGCCACTGGATGTAGTCGTGCACCTGCTCCAATCGCTCGTCGGAAAAATCGAGCACCTCGGCCGCGAGGCGTCCCCGGTCGTCGCGTCCGGTCCCCGCCAGGAAGGCATGGAGAGGTGCTGCCGTTGAACTGTTCATCCCCTGCCTCCCGTTTGAGGGTGGAGTGCCGGCATTCGTTGGCTCAAGCGACGAGGCTGGCGGCGAAACGTGCGCAGACCAGGAGCAGGAAGACCCCGAATGCCACCTCGAGGCGGCGCTTGGACAGCCGGTGTGCCAAGCGCGCCCCGATGGGCGCCATCCACGTGCTGGTGGGGATGAAGAGCACCAAGCCCAGAAGCGAGACATAGCCCAAAGCCAGCGGCGGCTGGAAGGCGATCACGTTCGGGTAATCGGCCATGTGCGGCCAGCCGGCATAGATGTACCCGATGGCGCCGGGTATCGAGATCAGGATGCCGAGACCGGAGGAGGTCGCGACCGCCTGGTGGATCGGGCGGTTGTAGAAGGTCATGAAAAGATTGGAGAGCTGGCCGCCGCCGATTCCCATCAGGGCTGACAGAACGCCGATGATCCAACCGTAGATCACCATGATCGGCTTGGCCGGCATATCGAGACCGAAGCGCCAGGTATCCTTGCCGAAGAGAAGGCGAATGGCCGAGATTCCGGCCACCACCACGAACACGGTCTTGAACAGGTCCGCCGGGGCGAAGCGGGCAACGATACTGCCGACGATAACACCGAGCACGACGGGCACGGCCCAGACCCGCAGGATCGACATGTCGACGGCACCCTTGGCCTTGTGGGCATTGAAGGAACGGATCGATGTCGGGATGATGATCGCGAGCGAGGTGCCGACGCACAGCGGCATGCGCACCTCCTCGGGCACCTCCAAGATGCGAAAGAGCTCGTAGAGAATTGGCACCGCGACCGCGCCGCCGCCGACGCCGAACACGCCGGCCAGCAGGCCCGTGATAGCGCCCGCGGCCAGGAGCGCCACCACAAGCCACGCGAGATCGAACAGGGGAATGCCAAACATCGAGGAGTCCATCGCAAGGGAGTGAAATCGCCGTAGGGTCTTTTCGACCTTCGGGCAAGGAGGCAGATACAGGCCTGCCCTAGGAAGAGGTGCTTGCCGCGATCCGTTCCTGGTACTCGCGCGCCCTCTCGTCGATCCAGGATCGGTCCGTGATGCCACCGGGGTTGCTGCGGGTCGCCATGGCGTCCATGAAGGCGAGGAAACGTTCATGGGCGACCCGGTAGAGGCGGCGCAGTTCGTCCAGGGGTTCCGGATGATCGTCCACGCGCAGATCGAGCACGGGGTAGGGCTCGTCGCGCCAGATGCTGATGGCGGCGGATTGCTTGCCGCGCTTGTCGCCGCCCTGGGCCTGACCCGCGTCGAGAGAAGTCATGAGACGGTCGGCGAAAGGCAGATCCATGCGCTTCCTGTAGGTCTCTAGGGTCGCCTCGATGACGGCCGGCCCGGCCAGCATGTTGCCCGCCACGGAGACGCCGTCATCCGTGAGGTGACCGCACCAGTCGATGCAGTCCTGGCCCGTATGGGCAGCTGAGCGCCCGTCGCGATCGATGACGTGGAGCTGGCGCGAGCCGCGGCCGGGATCCTGAGCCGTGAGAACGGCGACGATCTCCTCGGCGCTTCGACCTTCGGCCAGAAGCTTGATGCCGTCCGTGCCGTAAAGCGGATTGACCAGCGCCTGCGTGGCGAGAGCACCGATGCGGGCCGCACCATGGGGGCAGAGCGCCCCCACGGCGAAGAACTTCGTGGTCACCGCGACGCCGAAGGCGCCGGTTTCAGGATCCTTGGCGATGATCGACCATGTCATGGCGTTTTCTCCTCAGCGGCCGACCGCATAGGCCTGCATGAGACGCGGCGTCGCGGCACCGTGAAGCAGGCCATCCTTGTCGCGGCTGGCGGCCACGAGGCGTCCGACCGTCCAGGCCGGCGCCACCTCGACCTCGTGTCCACGGGCGCGAAGATCGTCGAGCACGGCCGCGCCGTAGGTCTCCTCGGCCATGAGGTGACCGGGCTTCTGCTCGCGCGGATAGAACGAGGAAGGGAAGTGCGCCGTGTGAGACATCGGCTGGTCGATCGCCTCCTGCAGGTTCAGGCCGTGGTGCGCATGCCTCAGGAAGAGGAGGAGCTGCCACTGCTCCTGCTGGTCGCCGCCGGGAGATCCGAAGACCATGTAGGGCTCGCCGTCCTTTTCCGCGAGGGTCGGGGTGAGCGTGGTCCGCGGGCGCTTGCCCGGGGCGAGGCTTGCCGGGAGGCCCTCCTCGAGCCAGAACATCTGGGCGCGGGAATTGAGCATGAAGCCCAGTTCCGGAACGACCGGCGAGGATTGCAGCCAGCCGCCCGAGGGCATCGCGGCAATCATGTTGCCGAAGCGGTCAACCACGTCGATATGCACCGTGTCGCCCTTGCGGGCCGAACGCATTGACTGGAGCGTTGGCTCGCCCCCCGACACCTTCCTGTCGGTCGTCGAAAGCTCGCGCAGCGCCTTGAGGGTACGCTCCACCTGGGACTCGTAGCCTTCGACGCGGCCGGGCCGCAGTTCTCGGGAGGCCTTGTCAGTGATGAGCTTGCGTCTTTCGTCGTTGTAGGCATCCGACAAAAGGGTCTCGATCGGCACGTCGACGAAGTCGGGGTCGCCGTAATAGGCCTCACGGTCGGCGAAGGCGAGCTTCATGGACTCGACGACCGTGTGAATGAACTCGGCGCTGGTCGGCCCCATGGCGGCGAGGTCGAAGCCCTTCAGAAGCGCGAGCGTCTGCAGGAACACGGGTCCCTGTCCCCAGGGCCGGATCTTGTTCACGCGGTAGTTGTGGTACTCGTAGGTTTGCGGCGCATCGTAGGATGCCTGCCACTGGGCCATGTCGTCGGCGGTGAGGACGCCGCGATGGCGCGAGCCGCTCTGGTCCATGGCCTCCGTCTTGCGGACGAACGCGTCGATGGCCTCGGCCACGAAGCCCTTGTAGAAGGCGTTGCGCGCCGCCTCGATCTGCGCCTCGCGGTCGCTGCCGCGGGCTTCGCCCTCACGGATGATGCGCTTCCACGTATCGGCGAGCTGCGGATTCCGGAAGAGCTGGCGGGGTTTCGGCACCTCGCCGCCGGGCAGGAACACGGCCGCGGAGGTCGGCCATTCGGTCTCGAAGAACTCCTTCAGACCCTTGATGGTGTCCGATACGCGCGGCAGCAGGGGATGTCCCTGCTCGGCATAGTAGATGGCAGGCTCCAGCACATCCCGCAGCGACAAGATGCCGTGGTCGCGCAGCAGCAGCATCCAGGCATCGAAGGCGCCGGGCACCACCGTGGCGAGCAGACCGTTGCCGGGGATGAGCTTGAGGCCCTCGTTCTTGTAATGAGCGATGGTGGCGCCCTTCGGAGCCGTGCCCTGGCCGCAGAGCACCTCGACCTTCTTGGTCTTTGCGGAATAGAACACCGCCGGCACTTCGCCGGACGGTCCCACGAGATGGGGTTCGACGACCTGCAGGACGAAGGCTGAGGCGACGCAGGCATCGAAGGCATTGCCGCCTTTCTCGAGCATCGACATGCCCGCAGCGGAAGCGAGCCAGTGTGTCGACGTGACGATGCCGAAGGTGCCGAGGATCTCTGGGCGTGTCGTAAACATATGTCTTATCCGAAGTTGGCGAAGATTGTTATTGTTCGCGGGGATCGAGCGCGTCGCGCAGGCCGTCGCCGAGAAGGTTGAAGCCGAGCACGATCAGGAAGATCGCCGAGCCCGGGAAGATCGACATCCAGGGAGCCTGATCCATGAAGTTCTTGGCGGTATTGAGCATGGAACCCCAGGAGGGATTGGGAGGCTGCTGACCGAGGCCGAGGAACGAAAGGCTCGCCTCCGCGATGATCGCAGTCGCGATGGTGAGCGTCCCCTGAACCAGGATCGGGGGCAGCACGTTCGGCAGGATGTATCGCGCCATGATCCAGAAATCGGGCAGACCGATGGCCCGCGCCCCTTCCACGTAATCCTCCGCCTTTACGGTCAGCACCTGCCCGCGGGTGAGGCGGATGAAGATCGGCATGGCCGACAAGCCGATGGCGATCATCGCATTGGTGAGGCTCGGCCCGAGGAAGGCTGCGAGAGCGATGGCGAAGATCAGGAAGGGGATCGCCAGCATGGCGTCCGTGGCGCGGGAGATCGCCGCGTCGATCCAGCCGCCGAAATAGCCGGCGACGAGGCCGAACGGCACTCCGAGCACGATCGCGATGGTGACGGAGACCACGCCGGCCATGATGGATGCCCGGGCGCCCCACAGCATGCGGGAGAGAAGGTCGCGCCCGAGCTCGTCGGTCCCGAACCAGAACAGGGCTGAGGGCGCTTTGCGGATGCTGGTGAAGCTAGGCTTGATCGGGTCGTAGGGCGCGAAGTAAGGGCCGATCAGGGCGACGAGGACGAAGAACAGGACGATGAGGCCGCCGAGCACTGCGCTCTTGTTCTTCAGGAACTTGGCGAGGACGCGGCTGCGCTTCTTCGGCAGCGCGACGTCGTCGGCGATTGCGGCTGTGGCGGTCATGCGGCGTGCCTCAGGCGGGGATTGACGAGAACGTAGAGCACATCGGCGAGCAGGTTCATGAAGATGAAGCCCACGGCCGTGCAGAGCACGACGCCCTGCACCACGGCATAGTCGCGGTTGAACACCGCATCGACGATGAGCTTGCCGAAGCCCGGAATGGTGAAGATCTGCTCCGTGAGCACGGCGCCCGCGAGCAGCTCGCCGAAGAGGAGCGTAGACAGCGTCACGATGGGAACGAGTGCGTTGCGCAGGGCGTGCTTCAGGATGACCTTCCGCGACAGAAGGCCCTTGGCGCGGGCCGTGCGGATGTAGTCCGAGCGCATCACGCCGAGCATGGCGCTGCGGGTATGGCGCATCAGGCTCGCGGCCAGACCCGTACCGAGCACGAAGGCCGGCATGAGCATGGTCTTGATGTTGAGCCACAGGTCCTCGGTCGGTGGCACGTAGCCGGAGGCGGGCAGGAGCTTCCAGCGGACGGAGATCAGCATGATGAGCATGATGCCGAGCCAGAAGTTGGGGATCGATAGGCCGGACAGAGCAATGACGTTGGCCGTGTAGTCGACCGTCGTTCCCTTTTTCACGGCCGAGATGATCCCTGCGGGAATGCCGATGGCCAGGGCTACGATCATCGCCATGATGGCGAGTTCGATCGTTACCGGGAGCTTGCTCATGATCAGGTCGAGCACCGGAATGTCGGTGCGCAGGGAAATCCCGAGATTGCCCGTGAGTGCCGAACCGATCCAGGCGAAATACTGGACGGGGATCGGATCGTCGAGGCGGTACTTTTCGCGCAGATAGGCGAGCACCTGCGGATCGCGCTCTTCGCCCGCCATGGTGAGCACCGGGTCGCCGGGCAGGAGCTTCTGCAGAGCAAACACCAGTAGCGACACGATGATCAGTGTCGGGATGGCAATCAGTATTCGTCGTCCGATGTAGCGCAGCATCAGCTCGTGGAACCCATGTCGAGGAAGGGCAGGGGCGTGCCCGGCGGCTGAGCCGGGCACGCTGTTTTCGGCTGGCCTCAGGAGGCGAACTTCACACCCTTCAGGCGGATCATGCCATCCGGATAGGGTTTGAAGTTCTGGACCTTCTTCGTGTGAACGAAGGGCCAGGGCTGGTAGTAGGTGTAGATGATCGGCAGATCCTGCTTCAGGATCTCCTGCGCAGAGTCGTAGAGCTGCTTGCGCTTGGCCTCGTCGTTGGTGATGCGGGCGTCGTTCAGGAGCTTGTCGACCTGCTCGTTGCAGTAGCGGCCATCGTTGAGGGCGCCCTTGCAAGTGACGAAGGGATGGATGTTGCCGTCCGGATCGACGCGGCCGGACCAGCCGATCACGTTCACGTCGAAGTTGCCCGCCTGGGCCTCCTTCTGCATGGCGGCGAACTCGGTCGGGCGCAGCGAGATATCGAAGCCCGACTCTGCCGCCATCGCCTGGATGATCTCGGCGATCTGCTGAGCCGTCGTCCCGGTGCCAAAGGTCAGCTCGAGCTTCACCCGGTCGACGCCGGCCTCCTTCAGGAGCTGCTTGGCCTTGGCGACGTCGCGCTCATTCGCCTTGAACTTCGGATTGTTGTACGGGCTGGCCTCCGGGAAGGGCTGCCCCGCAGGCGGGTAGATTCCAGCCCCGACGACCTCGTTGATGACGTTGCGGTCGATGGAGAGCTCGAGAGCCTGACGGACGCGCTTGTCCTGGCCGAGCGGCGTCTTGGAGCGCTCGCCGTTGTTGGTGTTGATCGTCAGACCCTGGTAGCCGATGCCGGAGACCGGCGCGAAGACGAGGCTCGAGTCGCCCTTCACGGCCGGAACGTCGCTCGGCGCCAGGCGCTCGATCAGGTCGAGGTTGCCGGAGCGCAGATTCGCGAGACGAACGGTCGTGTCCGGAATCGGCTGGAAGATGACGCGCTGGAAGGCGTAGTTCTTGGCGTCCCAGTAATCAGCGAACTTTTCCAGCACGATGCGGTCGTTCTGCACGCGCTCGACGAACTTGTAGGGACCCGAGCAGACGGGCTTCTGGCCGAAATCCGCGGAGGAAAGCGCCTTCGGCGACATGATCATGCCGGCACGGTCGGAGAGCTGCGACAGCAGGGTCGCATCGGCGCGCGAGAGATTGACCTTCACGGTCAGGTCGTCCACGGCCTCGACATTGTCGACCGATGTCAGCTCGCTCTTGCGGAGCGAATCCGGCAGGGTGCGAGCGCGGTCAATATTGGCCTTCACGGCCGCCGCATTGAGGGGCTCGCCGTCGTGGAACTTGACACCGGGGCGCAGCTTGAAGGTGAGCGACTTTCCGTCGTCGCTCCAACTCCATTCGGTGGCGAGCTCGGGCGTGAATTTCAGGTCGGGCGTGATGTCGACGAGCTTGTTGCACAGCGACGTGAACACGATGCGTCCGACGAAGGTGCGGGCACGGTGCGGATCCAGCACATCGGGATCCTCGTTCAGGCCGATGCGCAGGGTCTGGGCGGATGCCGCGGTGCTCATCAGGAGCCCGGCGGCTACGGCAAGGAGCAGTCTCTTCTTCATTCGGTTGTCCTCCGATTATCCTCTGGGAGTCGTCCTCTGGGTTCAGGCGCTCGTCGCGACGGGCTTATCCTGCCGTTCGCGCCAAGTTCGGTAGAGCGCAAGACGCCTAGCAAGCGCCGGGCTCGGCGGCGGTGCGGCGATGGAGCCGGCGCCGGCTCCCTGGATCTCGCGCCAGAAATGGCACGCCACCTGCCGCCCGTCCGTCGCCGTTTCGAGAGCAGGGTGCTGCTCCTTGCAGACGGCACGGGCATGGGGGCAGCGGGTGTGAAAGCGGCAGCCCGACGGCGGCGCGGCGGGACTCGGAACATCCCCCTGCAGCAGCACCTTCGGCTGGCGGTTCGTCGGGCTCGGAATCGGGATCGCTGCAAGCAGTGCCTGCGTATAGGGATGAAGCGGATTGTCGAAGAGAGAATCCGTGTCCGACAGCTCCACGATCTCGCCGAGATACATCACCGCAACCCGGTCGCTCATGTGGCGGATGACGGCAAGGTCATGCGCCACGATGACGAGGGTGAGGCCGAAGCGGTCCTTCAGATCCTCCAGCAGATTGATGATTTGCGCCTGGATCGACACGTCCAGCGCAGAAACCGGCTCGTCGCCGATGATCAGCTTGGGGTCGCCGGCAAGCGCCCGGGCGATGCCGATGCGCTGGCGCTGGCCGCCGGAGAATTCGTGCGGATAGCGATCCGCGTGGGTCGGCAGCAGGCCGACCGTTCGCATGAGGTCCGCAACGCGCTCCCGCTTCTCGCGACCCTTGGCGAGATCGTGCAGCCAGATGGGCTCGGCGATGATGTCGCCCACGTTCATGCGCGGATTGAGGGACGCGTAAGGATCCTGGAAGATGATCTGCAACTCGCGCCGGAGCCTGCGCAGTTCGCCCTTGTCCAGCTTGACGATCGAGCGGCCCTCATAGCGGACGTCGCCTTCCGTGGCCTCGATCAGGCGCAGCAGCAGGCGTCCCAGAGTGGACTTGCCGCAGCCGGATTCCCCCACCACGGCGAAGGTCTCGCCCCTCCTGATGCCCATCGAGACGCCGTCGACGGCGCGCACGACCGTGGGCGACGACAGGAGACCGCCGCCACCGAAGTGCTTCTTGAGGCCGATGCCTTCGAGGATGATGTCGTCTGAGGGCATCACGCTCATCATGCGGCTCCACGGTGAAGTTCGAGAGGGGCGTACCAGCACCGCGCCTGGTGGCCGGGCTTGATCTCGGCCAGTGGCGGAGGATCGTTGGCGCAATGGCTGTCCGAGAACGGGCAGCGTGGCGTGAAGCGGCAGCCCTTGGGCATCAGCTCCGCCGGCGGCACCGTGCCGCGGATCGTGGCGAGGCGTCCCTGGCGACGGCCGAGCGAGGGGACCGACCCCATGAGGCCGATGGTGTAGGGATGCTGGGGATCCTCGAAGATCGCATTCACCGGCCCGCTCTCGACCACCCGTCCCGCATACATCACCGCGACCTCGTCGGCGACCTCGGCCACGACGCCGAGATCGTGGGTGATGAGGATCATCGCCGTGCCGGTCTCCTCCTGGAGGCGGCGGATCAGGGTGAGGATCTGGGCCTGGATCGTCACGTCGAGGGCGGTCGTGGGCTCATCCGCGATGAGGAGTTGCGGATCATTGGCCAGCGCCATGGCGATCATGACGCGCTGGCGCATGCCGCCCGACATCTCGTGGGGATAGGCGCGCAGTCGCTTTTCAGGAGCCGGGATGCGCACCTTCTTCAGCATGTCGAGCGCCCGCTCCATGGCCTCGGCCTTGGAGACCTTGCGGTGCCGGACGATGCCCTCCGCGATCTGGTCGCCGATGGTGAAGGCCGGGTTGAGCGAGGTCATCGGCTCCTGGAAGATCATGGCCATCCGGTCGCCGCGCAGATCCGCGCGCTCGCGCTCCGAGAGAGTCAGAAGGTCCCGTCCGTCGAACCGGGCCGTCCCGGCGACGATCCGGGCCGGCGGCGTCGGCAAAAGGCCCATCAGGGCCAGCGACGTCACGCTCTTGCCGCAGCCGGATTCCCCGACGATGCAGAGCGTCTTGCCTTTGCGGACGGAGAAGGAGACGTCGTCGACCACGTTTACTCCCTTGGGTGCCCCGTCGAAGCGCACCGAGAGGCCCTGAACCGCGAGCAGCGGCTGCTCGGCCGCAAAGGCAGCATTGGTCGGAGCGTGAACCTGGGCGGTCGAGTGTCGGGCCGCTTCATGTCCCATGGCGAATCTTGTCCTTGTTCTTGGCCGGGTCGGGAAAATTCTGAATGTGTCCGTCGATCCGATCGGGCAGAGGGGCGGTCATGACCTTGAGGAGGCCGTCCCGCACCAGTTCGAGGTGCTCGCGCATCGCATGCTCGGCTGCATGGGCCTCGCGCTGGGAGATGGCGGCGATCACGCGGCGGTGCTGTTCGACATAGATCTTCTGGCGCTCGCTCGATCGCGCGCGCTCTCGCAGGATCTGCCAGGTCGTATCCTGCCGGATGCGGTCGACCATGTCGAAAATCGCGAGAAGAAGAGAGTTGCCAGCGGCCTCCGCTATGGTGCGATGCAGGGCACTGTCCCAAAGCTCGCGCCCGTCGGCGTCCGAGCTCAAGGCCGCCTTGTCGGCCAGCCGGAGAAGGCGTTCGATATCCCCGTTCGTGGCCCGCATGGCCGCAAGCCTGGCAAGAGCCGGCTCGATTTCCAGGCGCACATCCATCACCTCGAGCGGGTGGGTGCGCTTGGCCAGTTCCTCGAGATTGGTCGGCGTATGGGCCGGGCGCGGACCCAGGAACGTTCCTTTGCCCTGGTGACGCCAGATCCGTCCCTCGGCCTCAAGGACCTCGAGAGCCCGCCTCAGAGCCCGACGGCCGATCCCGATCTGTGCAGCGAGAAGCCGCTCGGACGGAAGACGCCGGTCGCCGTCGAGTGAGCTGTCGTCCAGGAGAGCCCGCAACCTTCCCAGGGCGAAGTTCGAGCTGTCCAGCAATGAGTCGGCGTTGGTCATCGAAATCCAGTCCGTACGAACCAATCTTGCTGCCGGCCCTGGAATCGCGATCCGATGTTACGTACGACCGGGCTTCAACGAAACAAGGCTATCCCAAGCCTGAACCAATTTGCAACTGGTTCGGTGATGGTTCCTTAGTCAAATAACGATGCTTGGTTGATCAGCGGACCGGCCCGTGAGCCTTCGCTTTGTGGTGAGCGTGGCCTTGAGGTGCTCAAAGTTTGCGCAGGGTATGGGCCGGTTCAGGCGCGACGCTCCAGGGAGAGCGCGTTGGCCTGAAACTTGCTTCTTCCTTCGCTGAATGGGCATGCGCAGCGAGAGCTTCCAGGACTTGACCAGAGATACACATACCGGTCAGCGGCCGCTTCGCGTTGCGATCATCGAGGAAAACAGCATCAGGGCCGCCATCCTGCTCGATGGATTGCGCGAGGCCGGGATACTGGACGTCGAGGTCATCGACACGATGACCAACATGCTCCGGCGCCTGAGCACGGTCGATCCCGACGTGATCATCATCGGGATCGAGAATCCCAGCCGTGACGTCCTGGAGCAGATGTTTCAGGTGTCGAAGCTCGTGTCGCGTCCGGTCGCCATGTTCGTAGACCGCTCCGACGGATCCATGATCCAGGCAGCCGTCGAGGCGGGCGTGTCGGCCTATGTGGTCGACGGTCTGCGCAAGGAGCGGGTGAAGCCGATCGTCGACATGGCGGTGAGCCGCTTCAACGCCTTCGACCGCCTGCAGCGCGAGCTGCTCGAGGCGCGCAGCGAACTGGCATCCCGCAAGGTGATCGAGCGGGCCAAGGGCATTCTCATGAGAACCAGGCAGCTCTCGGAGCAGGAGGCTTATGGCCTCCTTCGCCAGACTGCCATGAACGAGAAGCGGAAGCTCGTCGATATCGCCCAGAGCGTCGTGACGGCGGCCTCCCTTCTGGAGAAATAAGCGTGTTGAATGTGGAACAGGCGGGGAGCGGCCCCGTGCGTCAGGCCGGATCGGTGAACGAGGCTCCCTCGGGCACGAAGGGGCGCCCGGTCCCGGAGCGGCTAGTCCGGGTCGGGTTCATTCCCCTGGTCGATATGGCGATCCTGGTCGCCGCCGCCGAGCAGGGTTTTGCCCGCCGCGAGGGCCTTCGCCTGCAACTGGTCAAGGACGTGTCCTGGTCCAACATCCGGGATCGCCTGGCGTTTCGCCAGTTCGACGTGGCGCACATGCTGAGCCCGATGCCCATCGCGTCCCAGCTCCATCTCGGATCCAACCCCTATCCCTGCTTCACGCCCTTCGCGCTGGGGCGGGGCGGCAACGCGATCACGCTCTCGGTCGATCTCTATCGCGAGATGCAGGCGGCCGCCGGGCTCGACGGTTCGGAGGACGCGCTCACCAACGGCCTGGCCCTGAAGAAGGTCGTCGAGCGGAGACGGGTGTCCGGCCGGAAACCTCTCGTCTTCGCCATGACCTATCCCTTCTCGTCCCACAATTACGAGTTCCGCTTCTGGCTCGCGGCCGCGGGGATCAATCCGGACGCCGACGTGACCATGACGGTCGTGCCGCCTCCGCTCACGGTCGATGCCATGACGGCGCG
Source organism: Microvirga sp. HBU67558 (assembly GCF_018069605.1). NCBI lineage: Bacteria > Pseudomonadati > Pseudomonadota > Alphaproteobacteria > Hyphomicrobiales > Methylobacteriaceae > Microvirga > Microvirga sp. HBU67558. Next base: position 45,041 of record NZ_JAGPUP010000552.1, read on the forward strand.
CGCCATCGACGGATTCTGCGTCAATGCTCCCTGGAACATGATCGCCGTGGAGAAGGGCGTCGGTCGCATGGTGGCGACCAAGGCGGATATCTGGCCCTCCGCTCCCGAGAAGGTCCTGGGCGTCAGTCCGGAATGGGCGGAGGAGAACCCGGAGACCCTGTCGCGTCTCGTGGTGGCCCTCGATGCCGCGGCCCGATGGTGCGACGACAGGCAGAACCACGGCGACTTGGCCGATATGATGGCCCACCCTGCCCATGTCGGGGTTCCGTCAGAGATGATCCGGCGGCTTCTCTCCGGGCGACTCACGGTCGACCCCAATGGCAGAACGCGGCAGGTTGAGAACTACATGACGTTCCATGACCGGAGCGCGAATTTCCCGTGGCTCAGCCAGGCCCTGTGGATCTACAGCCAGATGGTCCGCTGGGGTCAAGTCGTTTACGGCGAGCTTGGTCTCGCCCGGGTCCGCGCCGCCTATCGTCCAGAGATGTACCGGCAGATCCTCGGGCATACGAGCGCTTCCGTTCCCGCCGGCGACAGCAGGATCGAAGGCGTGGAGACGGAGTCCTTCATCGACGGACGCCGGTTCTCACCCGATGACATCCCGGCTTATGTGGCGGGCTTCGACATTCGCAAAGACCTCGGCTCCGGGTTCGCCGATTGAGCATTGCACCGCACACAACAAAGGCGCAGTGCACAAATTATGACCTTGAGCACAAGTTGGGCAGTCTGTACCTTTTCTAAGTGAGAGACGGGCGGGACAACGAGGTTCGGACCCCTCTCGACGATGAGGCCGGTCAACGATGACGGGCCGTTGATGCCTCTCGAAGGCGTTTCCCGACAACGACGTCGCCGGATCAGCTGTGCCCGCGCCTGTGCGGCCTTCAGTTCATCTCGCGGCGTTTTTTGCGTTTCAGCCGGGTCTGCACGACCGGGCAACAGGCGATCTGCGTCCGATCGAGCCTCGCGGCTTCCGGCGGATCGGCCACGACGACGTTTCAATCGGTCCCGTCCGCGGCAGCTGGCGACAGGAACAGGGGAAGCACGATGCAGACACCGAAGATCACCCGCCGAGACGCGCTCCGCGGAGCCGGCGCGGCCCTGACGCTCGCTGCCGCGAAGGCCGCCTTGCCGGGCGGCGCGTTCGCCCAGAGCGCCGAGCCGGAGACGAAGACGGTGAAGCTCGGCTACATCGCGCTCACCGATGCGGCCGCCCTGATCATCGCCAAGGAAAAGGGTTTCTTCGCCAAGCACGGACTGCCTGACGCGGAGGTGCTGAAGCAGGCCTCCTGGGGCGCGACGCGCGACAACCTCGTGCTGGGTTCGGAGGCCAACGGCATCGACGGCGCGCACATCCTGACCCCGATGCCGTACCTGATCTCGACCGGAAAGGTCACGCAGGGCGGCGTGCCGACTCCGATGTACATCCTGGCGCGGTTGAATCTCGACGCGCAGGCTATCTCGGTCGCTGCCGAATACAACGGGCTGAAGCTCGGTCTCGATTCATCGCCCCTGAAGGAGTCCTTCGCGAAGAAGCGCGCGGCCGGCGGCGATCCGAAGGTGGCCATGACGTTCCCGGGTGGAACGCACGACCTGTGGATCCGCTACTGGCTCGCGGCCGGCGGCATCGACCCCGACAAGGACGTGTCCACCATCGTGGTGCCGCCGCCCCAGATGGTCGCCAACATGAAGGTCGGCACCATGGACGCCTTCTGCGTCGGCGAGCCCTGGAACGCGCAGCTCATCAACCAGAAGCTCGGATACACGGCGGCCAACACCTATGAGCTCTGGAACAGGCATCCGGAAAAGGCGCTCGGTCTGCGGGCCGCGTGGGTCGACAAGCATCCCCGCGCCGCGAAGGCACTGCTCATGGCGGTCATGGAAGCACAGGCCTGGTGCGACAAGATCGAGAACCGGGAGGAGATGTGCCGGATCGTCGGCACCCGCGCCTGGTTCAACGTTCCCGTCGCCGACATCCTGCCGCGCCAGAAGGGCGAGTACGATTACGGCATCGACGGCAAGGTGGTGAAGGATTCGCCCGGGATCATGAAGTTCTGGCGCGATCACGCCTCCTTCCCGTTCAAGTCGCACGACCTCTGGTTCATCGCCGAGAACATGCGCTGGGGCAAGTTCGAGACGAACACCGACGCCAAGGCGCTGGTCGACAAGGTCAACCGCGCCGACCTCTGGCGCGAAGCCGCGATGACGCTCGGTGTCGCCGCGGGCGATCTTCCGGCGAGCGACAGCCGCGGCAAGGAGACCTTCTTCGACGGCAAGGTCTTCGACCCGGAGAACCCGCAGGCCTATCTCGCCAGCCTTCCCATCAAGCGCATCGCGTAAACCCCGGAGAACAGGCTCATGGTCCATTCCGCCCGCGTCGTCGCTCTCCCGAACCCAAAGGCGGGTCCGCCCATCCCGCAGGCGGCTCTGTATCCGCTGGCGCCGAAGCCGGTCGACGTACTCTCTCGTGGCGCGCGCATCGGGACAGGCCTCGTCACGCAATTGGCACCGCCTGTTCTGACCATCGCGTTCCTGCTCGTCCTGTGGCAGATCCTGGCGTCGAGTCCCACCTCGGCGCTGCCGAGCCCGCTCAAGGTGATCGACGACAGCTGGGAGATCATCGTCAATCCGTTCAAGGTCGGCAACGGCATCGACCAGGGCCTGTTCTGGCACGTGAGCGCGTCCCTGGTCCGCGTCGGCTACGGCTATATCCTTGCTGCAATTGTCGGCATCGGTGTTGGCGTCCTGCTTGGCCAGTCGACGCTCGCCATGCGCGGCCTCGATCCGGTGTTCCAGGTGCTGCGCACCATCCCGCCACTGGCCTGGCTGCCGCTGTCCCTGGCGGCCTTCCGCGACGGGCAGCCTTCCGCCATCTTCGTGATCTTCATCACCAGCGTGTGGCCGATCCTGATCAACACATCGGTCGGCATCCGCAACATCCCGCAGGATTATCGCAACGTCGCGAAGGTCCTGCGCCTGTCGCCGATCGAGTTCTTCACCCGCATCATGGTGCCGGCCACCGTGCCGCACATGTTCACCGGCCTTCGCATCGGCATCGGTTTGTCGTGGCTCGCCATCGTGGCGGCCGAGATGCTGATCGGCGGCGTCGGCATCGGGTTTTTCATCTGGGATGCTTGGAACTCCTCCCTCATCTCGGACATCATCGTGGCCCTGGTCTATGTGGGCGTGGTCGGCTTCCTGCTCGACCGTTCCATCGCGGCCATCGGCCACCTGCTCACCCGCGGCACCGCTGCGCAGTAAGGAGGCGGCACCATGGCCTATCTCAAGATCGATCATGTCGGCATCGCGTTCCAGCGCGCCGGCGCGAGCACCGAGGTGCTGCGGGACGTGAACCTCTCCATCGACAAGGGCGAGTACGTCTCGATCATCGGGCATTCCGGCTGCGGCAAGTCGACGGTGCTCAACATCGTGGCCGGCCTCCTCGAGCCCAGCCAGGGCGGCGTGCTCCTGGAGGGCAGGGCCGTGAGCGGCCCGGGACCGGACCGGGCCGTGGTGTTCCAGAACCACTCGCTGCTGCCGTGGCTGACCGTGCGCGAGAACGTGGAGCTTGCGGTCAACAAGGTCTTTCGGGGCAAGAAGTCGAAGGCGGAGCGCCGCGACTGGACGCGCCACAACCTCGAACTGGTCCACATGGCCCATGCGGAGAACAAGCGGCCGCATGAGATCTCCGGCGGCATGAAGCAACGAGTCGGCATCGCCCGGGCACTCGCCATGGAGCCGAAGATTCTGCTGCTCGACGAGCCGTTCGGCGCCCTCGACGCCCTGACCCGCGCGCACCTTCAGGATCAGGTCATGGAGATCCACGGCCGGCTCGGCAACACGATCATCATGATCACCCACGACGTGGACGAGGCCGTATTGCTGTCCGACCGGATCGTCATGATGACGAACGGGCCGGCCGCCACGATCGGCGAGGACCTGAGAGTCGATCTGGAACGTCCCCGCCGACGCCTCGAACTCGTCGGCAACCCCACCTACAACGACGCCCGTGCGGCCGTGCTGGAGTTCCTCTATGCGCGCCACCGGGCTCCGACCCTCGCAGCTTGAAGGAGAGCGACGATGCCCAAGAAGCTGGTCGTCATCGGCAACGGAATGGCCGCCGGCCGCGTCCTGGAAGAACTCTTCGAGCGCGCGCCTGGAGCCTACGAGGTCACGATCTTCGGCGCCGAGCCGCGGGTGAACTACAACCGGATCATGCTCTCGCCCGTCCTATCCGGCGAGAAGACCTACGAGGACATCCTGATCCACGACGATGCCTGGTACGAAACGCATGGCATCACGCTCCATCGCGGCAGGACCGTGGTCGAGATCGACCGCGCCGCCAAGCGCGTCGTCGCGGCGGATGGCACCGGCGCCGCGTATGACCGGCTCATCGTGGCGACCGGGTCGATGCCCTTCGTGGTGCCGATCCCCGGCGCGGCTCTGCCGGGCGTGGTCACATACCGCGACCTCGACGACGTGGAGAAGATGCTCGTAACAGCGCAAGGCGGCGGGCGGGCCATCGTCATCGGCGGCGGTCTCCTCGGGCTTGAGGCTGCGGCGGGTCTGAAGGCGCAGGGCATGGAGGTCACGGTTCTGCACCTCATGCCCACGCTGATGGAACGCCAGCTCGATCCGTCCGCCGGATACCTGCTGCAGAAAGCCTTCGAGGATCGCGGCATCGCCGTGAGGTGCAAGGCCAACACCTATGCGATCCTGGGCGAGACTCATGTCACCGGCGTCAGGCTCGACGACGGCACCGAAATCGCGGCCGATATCGTGGTCATGGCGGTCGGCATCCGACCGAACGCGGCGCTCGCGAAGGCAGCCGGGCTCGACACCAACCGGGGCGTTCTCGTGGGCGACGACATGCGCACGAGCGATCCCGACATCTTCTCGGTCGGCGAATGCGTCGAGCATCGGGGGCTCTGCTACGGGCTTGTGGCTCCGCTCTACGAGATGGCCAAGGTCGTGGCCGCGCAGCTCGCGGGCGACGCGACGGCCGCCTATACCGGTTCCGTGACCGCCACCAAGCTGAAGGTCACGGGCATCGACCTGTTCTCGGCCGGCGATTTCGGCGAGGCCAAGGACCGCCAGGACATCGTCCTGCGCGATGCCGCGCGCGGGGTCTACAAGCGCCTCGTGCTCAAGGAGAACCGCATCGTCGGGGCGGTGCTCTATGGCGAGACGGGGGATGGATCCTGGTTCTTCGACCTCCTGCGCAAGGAGACGGACGTCTCCGACCTGCGCGACACCCTGATTTTCGGCCAGTCCTACGTCGGAGGCGCTCCCCTGGACCCTACGGCGGCCGTTGCAGCCTTGCCGGATGATGCGGAGATCTGCGGCTGCAACGGCGTCTGCAAAGGCAAGATCGTCCAGGCGATCAACGACAAAGGCCTGAGTACCCTGGCCGAGGTGAGGGCGCACACGAAAGCCTCGGCCTCCTGCGGCACCTGCACGGGCCTCGTCGAGCAGGTGATGACCCTCACCTTGGGAGACAAGTTCGCGAAATCGACCGTCGAGCCCATGTGCGCCTGTACCGACCTCGGCCATGACGACGTGCGCCGGCTCATCCGGGCCGCAGAGCTGAAATCGATCCCGGCCGTGATGCAGGAGCTCGGGTGGAAGACCTCCTGCGGCTGCGCCAAGTGCCGGCCTGCCCTGAACTACTATCTCCTGTGCGACTGGCCGGAGGATTACGAGGACGATGGCCGCTCGCGCTTCATCAACGAGCGCGTCCACGCCAACATCCAGAAGGACGGCACCTATTCGGTCGTGCCGCGCATGTGGGGCGGATTGACCAACCCGCGCGAGCTGCGCGCCATCGCGGACGTGGCGGAGAAATACAACATTCCGACCGTGAAGGTCACGGGCGGGCAGCGCATCGACCTGCTGGGCGTGCGCAAGGAGGACCTGCCGGCGGTCTGGGCCGATCTCAACGATGCCGGCATGGTCTCGGGCCATGCCTATGCCAAGGGCCTGCGCACCGTGAAGACCTGTGTCGGCAAGGAGTGGTGCCGCTTCGGCACGCAGGATTCCACCGGCCTCGGCGTCAGAATCGAGAGGTTCATGTGGGGCTCCTGGACCCCGGCGAAGGTCAAGATGGGCGTCTCCGGATGCCCGCGGAACTGCTCCGAAGCGACCTGCAAGGACGTTGGGGTGATCTGCGTCGATTCCGGTTACGAGATTCATTTCGCGGGTGCCGCCGGCATTCACATCAAGGGCACGCAGGTGCTCTGCAAGGTGGCCGAGGAGGACGAATGCATCGAGGTGATCGCGGCCCTGACACAGCTCTATCGCGAGCAGGGGCATTACCTCGAGCGCATGTACAAATGGGCCGACCGGGTCGGGGTGGAGTCGATCCGGGCCATGGTGGTGGACGACCTCGGCAAGCGCCGTGACCTCTACGAGCGCTTCGTGATCTCACAGCGCAATGCGCAGATCGATCCATGGGCCGAGCGGGTCGCCGGCCGGGATGCGCACGAATTCAGGCCCATGGCGAACTTCACCCTGGCGGAGGCGGCGGAATGAGCGAATGGATCGACGTGGGCACGGTCGACGACGTGCCCCTTCTCGGATCGCGCGTCGTGCAGGCGCCGTCCGGTGACATCGCGGTCTTCAAGGCGGCGGACGGAGCGCTCTTCGCCCTGCGCGACCGCTGTCCCCACAAGGGTGGACCGCTGTCGCAGGGCATCGTGCACGGCCATTCCGTGACCTGTCCCCTGCACAATTGGGTGATCAGCTTGGCGAGCGGCGAGGCGCAGGGAGCCGACCAAGGCTGCGCGCACAGGATCCCGCTGCGGATCGAGGGCGGTCGCATCCTGCTTGCCGCTTCCGCGCTCATGGCGCGTGCCGCCTGAGGAGGATGGATGGCGACCGGATCCCCGACCCGGACTACATGCCCCTATTGCGGCGTCGGCTGCGGCGTCGTGGCGACCCCGCAGGAGGACGGCACGGTCGCGATCAGGGGCGACGAGCAGCACCCGGCCAATTTCGGCCGCCTGTGCTCGAAGGGTTCGGCGCTGGGCGAGACGCTGGGCCTCGACGACCGGCTGCTTCACCCTGAGATCGGCGGGCGGCGCGCCGACTGGAATGAAGCGCTCGAACTCGTGGCACGGCGGTTCTCGGAGACGATTGCCGCGCATGGCCCGGAATCGGTCGCGTTCTACGGCTCCGGCCAGCTCCTCACCGAGGATTATTATGTCGCCAACAAGCTGATGAAGGGCTTCATCGGCGCGGCCAATATCGACACCAACTCCCGACTCTGCATGGCCTCGTCGGTCGCCGGTCACGTCCGCGCGTTCGGCTCCGACACCGTGCCCGGCACCTACGAGGATCTTGAGGAGGCCGATCTCGTCGTCCTCGTCGGCTCGAACATGACCTGGTGCCATCCCGTCCTGTTCCAGCGGCTTCTGGCGGCGCGCGAGCGGCGTGGCACGACGATCGTAGTGATCGATCCGCGCCGCACCGTGACCGCGGAGGCGGCCGATCTCCATCTGGCGATCGCGCCCAATTCCGATGGGGCGCTGTTCGCGGGTCTGCTCGACCATCTCGACCGGATCGGCCTGCGTGACGGCGATTACGTGGAGCGCCACACCTCGGGTCTCGACGCGGCCCTGTCGGCCGCGCGGGACTGCGGCTTTCCGGGCGCCCTTCAGGCCACACACCTTCCGCCTGAGCAGCTCCGCGAGTTCTACACGCTCTGGAGTCGCTCGGAGCGGGTCGTCACGGCCTATTCGCAAGGCGTGAACCAGTCGGTCGTCGGCACCGACAAGGTGAACGCCATCATCAACTGCCACCTGTTCACCGGCCGCATCGGGCGGCCCGGCATGGGGCCTTTCTCGCTGACCGGCCAGCCCAACGCCATGGGCGGGCGCGAGGTGGGAGGGCTCGCCAATATGCTGGCCGCGCATCTCGACATCAACCGCCCCGACCATCGCGAGCTGGTGCGGTCCTTCTGGGGCAGCCCCAGGATCGCCACCCGGCCCGGCCTGAAGGCCGTAGATCTCTTCCGGGCCGTCGGCGAGGGACGCGTCAAGGCACTCTGGATCATGGGCACCAATCCGGCCGATTCCATGCCCGATGCCGATGCCGTCCAGGAGGCCCTGCGCGCCTGTCCGTTCGTGGTCGTGAGCGACGTCGTGCGGACCGACACCACGCGCCATGCCCATGTCGTTCTGCCGGCCGCCGCCTGGGCGGAGAAGAGCGGCACGGTGACGAATTCCGAGCGCCGCATCTCGCGCCAGCGCTCGTTTCTCGCGTCGCCGGGCGAAGCGCGGCCTGATTGGCGCATCGTCTGTGACGTGGCCGCCCGCATGGGCTTTTCCGAGACATTCGATTATCAGTCCCCGGCGGAGATCTTCCGCGAACACGCGGCGCTGTCCGGCCTCGCGAACGACGGAACCCGCGATTTCGACATCTCGGCCTGCGCCGAGCTGAGCGAGAGCGCCTATGACGCGCTGGCGCCGTTCCAGTGGCCGCGCCGGGCAGGCGAGGCGCTCGACGGAATCACGACGCGCTTCTTCGCCGAGGGAAGATTCTACACGCCCGACCGGCGAGGGCGCTTCGTGCCGACGCAGATCGTGCTGCCGGAGGTGTCGGGGGATTTTCCGCTGACTCTCAACACGGGCCGCATCCGCGATCAGTGGCACACGATGACGCGCACGGCGAAGACGCCGCGCCTGATGAGCCATTATGCGGAGAGCTTCTGCGAGATCCATCCCGACGATGCCGAGGATGCCGGCATCGGTCCCGCCGCCCTGGTGCGGATCGTCAGCCCTCAGGGAGCGGCCGTGGTGCGCGCTCTCGTGACCGAGCGTCAGCAGAAGGGCAGCGTCTTCGTCCCCATGCACTGGACCGACCAGCACGCCGCGCAGGGGCGCATCGGCGCGGCGGTTCTGCCGGCGACGGACCCGGTCTCCGGTCAGCCCGGTCTCAAGTTCTCCCATGCGCGCATCGAGCCGTACGAGGCCGCCTGGTACGGCTTCGCGGTGGTGCGCAACAGGCCGGAGACGATCCCGGCGGAGTACTGGGCGATCGCCCGCGCCGAAGGCGGCTGGCGCATCGAGCTCGCCGGCACCGCGCCGGCGCAGGATTGGGCCGAATATGCCGCCGCTCTGATCGGCTGCGGCGAGAAGCCTGAAACGCTGTCCTACAGCGATCAGGACCAGGCGAGCTTCCGGCTCGCGACGTTCTCGGGTGACATTTTGCTCGGCGCGCTCTTCATCGCCCCGCAGCCGGTCGCCGTGTCGCGGACTTGGTTGGTCGAGCATCTGGCGGCGGCGGAGATCCGGGGCGCCGATCGGCTTCGCCTGCTGAGCGGGCGTCCCGGCACCGACCAGTCGGATCCCGGCCCGATCGTCTGCGCATGCTTCTCGGTCGGCGCGAACCAGATCGCGGCCGCCGTCGAGAACGGCGCCGCAAGCGTCGAGGCGGTTGGCGAGGCTCTCCGCGCGGGCACGAATTGCGGCTCCTGCCGCGTTGAAATCAGGAGGTTGATCGATGCTGCAGCCCTTAAGAAAGCCGTCTGAAGCGGAGCCGGGCCGGCTCGGCCGGCTGGCCAAGCTGCCGGTCTTCTTCGACCTGAAGGATCGGCGCGCGGTGCTGGTCGGCGGCACGCCCGGCGCGGCCTGGAAGGCGGAGCTGCTCGCGGCTGCCGGCGCCCGCGTGGACATCTATGCCCTCGACCTTTCAGCCGAGATGGACGCCCTGCTCGCGCGCGGCGCGGCCGACGGCACGCTCGTGCTTCATCGCTACGCCTGGTCTGCGGCCATCCTGGCGGATGCAGCGCTCGCGGTGGCCGATCTCGACGACGAGGACGAAGCGGAGACGTTCGCCGCCGCGGCACGCGCGGCCGGCATACCGGTCAATGTGGTCGACAAGCCCGGCCACTGCGATTTCCAGTTCGGATCGGTCGTCAACCGCTCGCCCGTGGTGATCGGCATCTCGACCGACGGCGCCGCGCCGATCCTCGGCCAGGCGATCCGCCGCAAGATCGAGACGCTGCTGCATCCCTCCGTGGCCTCCTGGGCGGCCCTCGCCAAGCACCTGCGCGAGCGCGTGATGGAGCATCTCGCGCCCGGCGCGGCGCGGCGTGCCTTCTGGGAGCGCTTCGCCGATCTCGCCTTCCGGGGCCGGTCACCGGACAGCTTCGGAACCAGCGTGGAGGCGGTGCTGGAGCAGATCGCCTCCGCGCCGGCGCCGAGAGTGGGGCGCGTGACGCTCGTGGGGGCAGGGCCCGGCGACGCCGAGCTGCTGACGCTCAAGGCCATGCGGGCGCTGCAATCGGCCGACGTCATCCTCTTCGACGATCTCGTGTCCGAGGACGTGCTGGAGCTCGCCCGCCGCGAGGCGAAGCGCCTCATGGTCGGCAAGCGGGGAGGACGCGCCTCCTGCGCGCAGGGTGACATCAACGACCTCATGACCCGCCTGGCCCGCCAGGGAAAGCACGTGGTGCGGCTGAAATCCGGCGACCCGATGATCTTCGGCCGCGCCGGCGAGGAGATCGAGCATCTCGAGACGGCGGGCATTCCCGTCGACGTGGTGCCGGGGATCACGGCCGGCATCGCCCTGGCGTCCGCGCTCGGCGTGTCGCTCACCCATCGCGACATGGCGCAGTCAGTCCGTTTCGTGACGGGATGCGCGAAGACCGGAGCGCTGCCGGCCGGCCTCGACTGGCAGGGCCTCGCGGATCCGAACACCACGACAATCTTCTACATGGCCGGCGGCACCGCGGGCGCCATCGCCGACCGGCTGATCGCGGCGGGCTGCTCGCCGGGGCTGCCGGCCGTGATGGTCTCGGACGTGTCCCGCGGCGACGAACGCTGGACGGGGGCTCTTGCCGATCTCGGCCGGGCGAGCGAGCGTCGCGATCCGTCGAAGCCCGTCATCATCGGGGTCGGCCGCGTGTTCATGCGGGCGGCAAAAACCGGTACGATGGGGCTCGGCCATCAGGCGGCGCTCGACGCGACCGCCTGAACGGACCAGAGAGGCAGGATCATGCTGGATGGACGCCGCATCGCCGTACCCGAGAGTCGGGAACTGGACCTGTTCACGCGGATGCTCGAACGGCATGGCGCGGTTGCGGTCCGTTGCCCGCTGGTGTCGATCCACGACGTGGAGGACCCGGCTCCCGTCGATGCCTGGATCGACCGGCTCGTCCAGGGCCGGCATGATTTCGTGGTCCTCTACACCGGGGAGGGCTTGTCTCGGCTTCTCGGCTTCGCGCGCCGCCTGGGCGTCGAAGCGGACGCGATCGCCGCTTTGGGCCGGGCCTGTAAGGTCGCCCGCGGGCCCAAGCCGGCGAAAGTCCTGCGCGGCATCGGCCTCGCGCCCGACGTGATGGCCGAGGAGCCGACGACCGCCGGGCTGATGACAACCCTGTCGGGCCTCCCCGTCGCGGGCAAGCGCGTCGGCGTTCTGCTCTACCCGGGCGGCGAGGAGGCCTTGCCGGCCTTCCTCGCAGCTGCCGGCGCGGCGGTCGATCCGGTCCTGAGCTATCGCTATGCCTCGGACGAGGAGGACGAACGGGTCCTGGCGTTCATCGGGGAGCTCGCCTCGGGCACCGTCGACCTGATCGCCTTCACGAGTTCGGCCCAGGTGCGGCGGCTCAAGGAGGTGGCGCGGCGGTTCGGCAGGGACGCGGACCTCGATGCGGCCATGCATCGGACCCTGATCGCCGCCGTCGGGCCGGTCACGGCGGAAGCGGTCGAGACGGCGGGCTGGCCCGTCGGGGCGATGCCGCAGGACAGCTATCATCTCAAGCCGCTGGTGATGGCCTTCGGCCGGAGATTGTCGCAATCCGACGGCGTCAGCGCGCCTGTGTGATCCCGTCGCCTGCCTGGAGCAGAGCCTTCAGACCTTCCCGGTAGGTGGGATGACGTAGAACCACCCCGAGCTCTGTCTTGATGCGCGTGTTCCTCACGCGCTTGTTGTCCGAGTAGAAGGAGCGCGCCATCGGGGTCTGGTCGGCGTCTTCGAACGGCACCTCCGGGGGCGGCTCGCGTCCGAGCAGTTCCGCCGCATGGGCGATGACGTCCTGCGGAGGACCCGGCTCGTCGTCCGCGACATTGTAGATCGCGTTCCGGTGCGGGCGCTCGATGGAGGCCATCAGCACCTGGGCGATATCGGCCGTGTGGATGCGGTTGAAGACCTGACCCTTCTTGACGATCCGCTTGGCGCTGCCGTCGGCGATCTTCACCAGGGCGTTGCGGCCCGGCCCATAGATGCCAGCGAGGCGAAACACCTGAACGGCGAACGGAGCGCTCTGGCCGAGAGCCAGCCATTGCCCCTCGGCCGCGATGCGGTGGCGCGAGCGGACCGTGGCGGGATTGGGCGGCGTCGTCTCGTCCACCCAGGCGCCGTCCGCATCGCCATAGACGCCGACGGTGGACAGGTAGCCGACCCAGCGCAGGTTCGGCGCCGCCGCGATGGCCTGAGAAAAGTGCTCCAGCACTGGATCCGTCTCGCCCGATGGCGGAATCGAGACGAGAAGCGCATCGGCCCGGGCGATCCGATCCAGGATGCCGGGATCGAAGTCGGCGCCGTCGAACCGGTAAGCCTGGAAGCCGTCCCCCGCCATGGCCCGAACCTTCTCCGGCGACCGGACGGTGCCACCGACTTCTGCGAAGCGGTCGCGGTAAAGGCCGATGAACTGGCGGACGGAATAACCGAGACCGAAAACGAACAGATTCATGAGATGAATAAGTGTTGCCATGCAAGGGGTCGTCGGTCGGACCCTAGCGCGACCGGGCAGACCCGGCAATCGCCCGCCCGACGGGTCGGCGTGACCTGGAACCCGGAGCCACCGGCTTGACCCACCTGTCATGGCCGGCCCTGTGGCGGCCATCCCGATCCGATGAAGCGCGGCGCTTCCGACAACCGGGATCACCGGGACAAGCCCGGTGATGACGGAGAGAGACGAAGACAACCCCGCAGAATTCGTGACCGTTCTTCCGTTCCCCGACCCCGACTTTTCGACGGCTTGATCAGGGCGGGTCGTCCGGGCCATAACGGGCAGCCGAAACAGGCCGGGCTGTCATCGGTCGAGCGGCTCTGCTCCCATCGAACTCCGGCATGGAGGCGATCCATGGTTTTGACCAACGAGGACATGGTCGATCTGGTGGCTTTTCGGCGAAAGCTCCATCGCATGCCCGAACTCTCCCGCGAGGAGGTTCAGACGGCTGGCAGCGTGCGGGCGTTCCTGGCGCCGACGCGTCCGGACCGGATCATCTCCGGGCTCGGAGGGCATGGCATCGCGGCGGTCTACGAGGGCAGGGAACCGGGCCCGACCATCCTGATTCGCTCGGAGCTCGATGGGCTGCCGATCGAGGAAATCTCCGATGCGCCCCACCGCTCGGCCACGCCCGGCAAGGGTCATCTGTGCGGGCACGACGGACACACGGCGATCCTCGCCGGTCTCGCACGCGCGCTCGGACGCCAGCGGCCGCAGCGCGGCCGGGCCGTCCTGCTGTTCCAGCCGGCCGAGGAGGACGGCTCCGGAGCCGCCGCCGTCGTGGCCGACCCGCGCTTTCGCGAGATCAGCCCTGATTTCTCATTCGCCCTGCACAATCTCCCCGGGCTGCCCTTCGGGCATGTCGCGTTGGCGGAAGGGCCGGTCAATTGCGCGTCGCGAGGCATGCGCATCGTCCTGAACGGCAAGACCGCCCATGCGTCGATGCCCGAGACCGGCCTGTCGCCCGTGCCTGTGGTGGCCGAGCTGATGCCGGCGCTCACGGCGCTCGGTCATGGCGGTCCGCTGGACAGCGACTTCGCGATGGTCACCGTCACCCATGTAAAGATCGGCGAGCCGGCTTTCGGCGTCGCCCCGGCACGGGCCGAGATCTGGGCGACCCTGCGCACGATGACCGATGCCGGCATGGAGGATCTGTGCGTGAGCGCCGAACATCTCGTCCTGAGCGCCGCCCGCAACCGGGGGCTCAGCGTCGAGATCTCCCACGACGACATCTTCCAGCATTGCGAGAACGCACCGGAGGCCGTGGCCCATCTCCGCCGCGCGCTGGACGAAGAGGGCGTGCCGCATGACGAGGGTGAGCTTCCGCTGCGGGCCTCCGAGGATTTCGGACGCTTCGGCCAGAGGGCGCCGGCGGCCATGTTCTTCCTCGGGGCCGGCAAGGATTACCCGAGCCTGCACAACCCCGATTACGATTTCCCCGACGACCTGATCGGGATCGGCGCGCGCGTGTTCATGCGGACATTGCGGAATCTGCTCGGATAGGTTGGGCGCGGGGCTGGTGCGAGTGTCATGCGCTGAGCCGATGCATTCCTTCCCACGTCATCACCGGCCTTGTGCCGGTGATCTCGATACGGTGAGGCGCAGTGCTTCAAACAATCGGGATAGCCGGCACAAGGCCGGCCATGACGTCGAAGGGGCGGTTCCAGATATGGTGGGGTGAAGACGAAAACCCTAAAGCGGCAGACCGCGCAGGGCCGAGACCGCCTGCATGACGCCGCGCAGCTCGGCCAGCCCTCTCATCCGGCCGATGATCGGATAGCCCGGATGGGTGGGACGGCCCACGTCGTCGAGAAGCTCGTGCCCGTGGTCCGGTCGCATCGGAATGCGCCAGTGCGGATGACCGGCAACCTTGCGGCGCTTCTGCTCCTCGAGCAGCACCGTCACGAGGGCCACCATGTCGGTGTCGCCGCCCAGGTGATCGGCCTCCATGAAGGAGCCGTCGGGATCCTTGGCCACGTTGCGCAGATGCGCGAACCAGATCCGGTCCGAGAAGCGCTTCGCGATGGCCGGAACGTCGTTGACCGGATTGGCTCCGAGCGACCCGCTGCAGAGCGTGAGGCCGTTCGCCGGCGCATCGACAGCATCCAGGATGAAGGCGATGTCGTCCGCGTTGGACACGATGCGGGGCAGGCCCATGAGCGGGCGCGGCGGATCGTCGGGATGGATGCACATGCGGATCCCCACCTCTTCCGCGGTCGGGATCACCTCGCGCAGGAAGTGGGCCAGGTTCTCGCGAAGGGCCGCGGCGTCGATGTCCCGGTAGCGGTCCAGCATGACGCGCAGGCCCGGAACGTCGTAGCGGTCATAGGCACCGGGCAGACCCGCCATGATGTTCGAGAGGAGCTTGCGTCGGTCGGTTTCCGACGAGCGGAGATGCCATTCCTTCGCGCGCGTCAGCACGCTCGCCGAGTAATCCGCCTCCGCGTCGGGACGCTCCAGCATGTAGCAGTCGAAGGCTGCGAATTCATGGATGTTGAAGCGCAGGGCCGTGCCGCCGCCCGGAAGCGGGTAGGCGAGTTCGGTGCGGGTCCAGTCGACCACGGGCATGAAATTGTAGCAGATCGTCGTGACGCCGCATTGCGCGAGGTTGCGCATGGACTGGCGGTAATGGTCGAACAGGGACGTCAGGTCGCCTTCGCCGATCTTGATGCGCTCGTGGATCGGCAGGCTCTCGACCACGCTCCAGCGCAATCCGAGCGACGGATCGGCGGCGATGAGCGCTTTACGCTTCTCGATCTCCTCGACGCTCCAGATCACCCCATAAGGGATCTGATGCAGGGCCGTGACGATCCCGGTCGCGCCGGTCTGCCGGATGTGGGACAATTGAACGACATCGTCGGGACCGAACCAGCGCCAGGTCTGTTCCATGCTTGCCTCTCAGGGGTGGGGCCGAACGGGGGCGTCGGCCGAGGGGGCGAATTCTTGTCTGGAAGCGGTCACGCGCTGAGCACCTCCGGCAGGGCACTGGCCTCGGCCTCGAAGAGGTCGGGGTGCTTCGCGGCGAGTTCGGGCAGGGAGCGCAGGATCTCGCTGAGGTGCTGCTGCATGGCTGTCTCGGCCGCGACGGGATCGGACGCCTTGATGGCGTCGACGATCTCCGCGTGCTGCGCGACGATGAGATGGCGCGGGGTCGCCTGCTTCACGTCGAGATAGCGCACCCGGTCCATCTGCGGCTTGACGTCCTCGATCATGCGCCACGCCGCCGGCCGTCCGGCTGCTTCCGCCAAGAGGCGGTGGAATTCCTCGTCCAGCGCCATGAAATCGTCCGACGAGGTGGCCCGCTGGGCGCGCCGCTGCCGGGCCAGGCTGGCGTTCAGTTCCGCGATCAGCACGGGAGAGGCCTTCAGGGCCGCTTCGCGCACGACCGCGCATTCGACCGCGACGCGGATGAAGCGGGCATCCTCGACGGCCGCGCGTGAGATCTTCACCACCTGCGTGCCCCGCTGCGGCAGCACACGGACCAGCCCCGCCTCGCTCAGCTTGATCAGCGCTTCGCGGACGGGCGAACGGCTCACGCCGAATCGCTGCGCGAGATCCTGCTCCGACAGCATCTCGCCGGGTGCGAACTTCATGCTGACGATGGCCTGGCGAAGGGCGCGCGTGACCTGCCGGGCCATGGGCTCCCGGCTGACGTCGATCTTCGCGAGGGTCGGTCTATTGGTCATAAGTGGCACACTACCATACTAGTAGACCATTGCAAAGGAGCGTGGATCGTCTTAAGGTTTGCTCAATGAGGCGCTTGCAGCCGGTCCGGAAATGGGCCGGACGAAGCCCGAGGGAGTACGCCATGCTGATCCATCCGGACCGGCTGTTTCCTGTCGATCCCGCCAGCCGCGAGGTGGCGCGCCGGCTCTATGCGCAGGTGCGGGATCTGCCGATCATTTCTCCGCACGGCCATACGGATCCCCGCTGGTACGCGGAGAACGAACCGTTCCCGGATCCCGCCACGCTCTTCGTCATTCCCGATCACTACGTGTTCCGCATGCTCTACAGCCAGGGCGTGCGCCTGGAGGAGCTCGGGCTCGCGGCGAAGGACGGCAGCCCGGTCGAGCGCGATCCGCGGGCGATCTGGCGCCGCTTCGCGTCCCACTACCATCTCTTCCGCGGCACGCCCACACGCCTCTGGCTCGATCATACCTTCGCGACCCTGTTCGGCTTCACCGAGCGGCTGTCGGCCACGAACGCGGATGCCTATTACGACCGCATCGATGCGGCCCTGCGTACGCCGGAGTTCCGTCCGCGCGCGCTCTTCGAGCGCTTTCGCATCGAGGCGATCGCCACTACGGAGAGCCCGCTCGATCCGCTGAAGCATCACGAGACCATCCGGCGCTCGGGCTGGTCGGGGCGGGTGGTGACGGCGTACCGTCCCGATCCGGTGATCGATCCCGAATTCGAGGGCTTCCGTGAAAACCTCGTGCGCCTCGGTGAGATCACCGGCTGCGACACGGCCACGTGGAACGGCTATCTCGACGCGCACCGCAACCGGCGCGCCTTCTTCCGCCAGTACGGCGCGACCTCCACCGATCACGGCCACCCGACGGCGCGCACGGCCGACCTTTCGCCGGCCGATGCGGAGGCGCTGTTCCGCCGGGTCGTGGCCGGCGATGCCGGACCCGAGGACGCGGAGCTGTTCCGCGCGCAGATGCTCACCGAGATGGCCGCCATGAGCGTCGAGGACGGCATGGTCATGCAGCTCCATCCGGGCTCCTTCCGCAACCACAACGCGGCCCTGTTCCGGCGCTTCGGCCGCGACATGGGGGCGGACATCCCGCTGCAGACGGACTATGTCCGGGCGTTGAAGCCGCTGCTCGACCGGTTCGGCAACGAGCCCGGTTTCACGCTCATCCTCTTCACACTCGACGAGACGAGCTATTCGCGCGAGCTCGCGCCGCTCGCGGGCCATTATCCGGCCCTGAAGCTCGGCCCGGCCTGGTGGTTCTTCGATTCGCCCGAGGGCATGCGGCGCTTCCGCGAGCTCACGACGGAGACCGCCGGCTTCTCCAACACGGTCGGGTTCAACGACGACACGCGCGCCTACCTGTCGATCCCGGCCCGGCACGACGTGGCCCGCCGGGTCGACTGCGCCTATCTCGCCAACCTCGTGACGACGCACCGCCTCGACGAGGGCGAGGCGCACGAGGTGGCCTACGATCTCGCCTATCGCCTCGCGAAAGAGGCCTACAAGCTGTGACACGGGACATGGCCGACCATGAGCCATGTCGCACAGAACGGGAGGAAGACATGACGAACCTGATCACCAGGCGGACTTTCGTCGGCGGTGTCGCCGGCGCCGCCGGCGTTGCGACCCTCGGCGGAAAGGCCTTCGCGCAGGCGACCCTGCCCACGAGTCCGGTGACGCTCAACATCATCGACGTGGCCGGCAACCTGGCGCTGACCCAGAAGGCGATCGAGAACTACCGCAAAGCGAAGCCCAACCTCGTCTCGCGCATCACCTTCACCAAGGCGACGGCGCCGGAGCTCGCCGGCAAGATCAAGGCGCAGCAGGATGCGGGCCGGGTCGACATCGACCTCGTGCTCACCGGCACGGACGCGCTCTCCGCCGGTATCGAGCAAAAGCTCTGGGTCGACCTCGTCCCCGGCCAGGCGAATTCCCTGCCGAAGCTCGACGACATCTATCAGCCGGCCGCCGCCAAGATGCAGGGTCTGGCGAAAGGGCAGGGCGTCGTCGTGACCTATTACCCGTCCGGCCCGCTGCTCGAGTACATGCCCGACAAGGTCAAGAATGTTCCGACCACGGCGGAGGAGCTGCTCGCCTACACGAAGGCCAATCCGGGCCGCTTCCTCTATGCGCGTCCGGCCAATTCCGGCCCGGGCCGCACCTTCATCATGGGCCTGCCCTACATCCTGGGCGACAGCAACCCGCAGGATCCGGCCAAGGGCTGGGACAAGACCTGGGCCTACCTGAAGGAGCTCGGCCAGAACATCGAGTACTATCCGTCCGGCACGGGCGCCGTGATGAAGGAGCTCGGCGAAGGCTCCCGCGACATGACCGTGTCGACCACCGGCTGGGATATCAACCCGCGCGTCCTCGGGGTCGTGCCGAAGGAGGCCAAGGTGGCGGCGCTCAAGGGCTTCCACTGGGTGGCGGACGCCCATTACATGTGCGTGCCCAAGGGCCTGCCGAACGAGAAGCTCGCGGTGCTGCTCGATCTCATGAGCTTCCTGCTCACCAAGGAGCAGCAGGCCTACACCTACGACGAGGGCTACTTCTATCCGGGCCCGGCCGTGAAGGGCGTGACCCTCGATATGGCGCCCGCCGAGAGCCAGGCGGCGATCAAGGAATTCGGCCGTCCTGAATACGAGAAGTGGATCGCCGAGAACCCGATCGAGCTTCCGCTCCAGCCCGACCAGATGGTGGTCGCCTTCCGCCTGTGGGACGAGCAGGTCGGCGGCGGCAAGCGCAAGTAAGTCCGCGCAAGCAAGACCGCGCAGACAAGACGACAACAAGGACCCGCGATGACCATTGCCCTTTCCCAGTTCGACGAAGTCCGGCTCGATCGCGTGAGCCGCGACTTCGGGGCGCTCAACGCCCTGCGCGACGTTTCCCTCACGATCCGGCGGCGCGAGTTCATCGCGCTGCTCGGGCCGTCGGGCTGCGGCAAGTCGACGACGTTGAACTGCATCGCGGGTCTCCTGCCTGTGACCGGCGGGGCGATCTGGCTCGACAAGAGCCGGGTCGACACCCTGCGACCCGAGGAGCGCGGGTTCGGGATGGTGTTCCAGAACTACGCGCTCTTTCCCCATCTCAACGTGCGCCAGAACATCGGCTTCGGGCTCAAGATGCGCGGGACCCCGAAAGCCGAGATCGACCGCAAGGTCGACGAGGCGCTCAGCCTCGTGCGCCTGCAGGGCCAGGAGAACAAGCTGCCGGGCCAGCTCTCCGGCGGCCAGCAGCAGCGCGTGGCGATCGCCCGCGCGATCGTCATCGAGCCGCCGCTCGTGCTCATGGACGAGCCGCTGTCCAATCTCGATGCAAAGCTCCGCCTCGAGATGCGCGCCGAGATCCGGCGCATCCACAACGAGCTCGGGGCCACGACCATCTACGTGACCCACGACCAGGACGAGGCCCTGTCGCTCGCCGACCGCATCGTGGTTCTGCGCGACGGCGTGGTCCGGCAGGTCGGCACGCCCAAGGAGCTCTACGAGGCGCCGGGCCATCTCGACGTGGCCGACTTCATGGGCTTCCGCAACAAGCTGAAAGGCAAGGTCGTCGGCACCGAGGGCGCCCGGGCCGTCCTCGACGTGGAGGGCGCGCGGATCAGCGGCGTCGCCCGCGAGACCCTGTCCGCCGGTGCCACGGCCTTCGCGGCCATCCGGCCGGACGACCTCATGGTCGGGGAGGCGGGGCCGAACGCCATCGCGGTCACCGTCGACACCATCGAGTACCGCGGACGCGAGTTCGTCGGCACCGCCCATTCGGCCGGCGGTCTCGACTTCGTGTTCCGGTCGCACCAGCCGGTCGAGCCCGGTTCGCAGGTGCATCTGCGGGCGGATGACGGGCGCGTTCTCGTCTTCGCGGAGCCGATCCAGGGGAGGCAGTGATGGACGCCCTTGCTCCCGCGACCCCCGTTGAGCACGGCCCGAGCCTGCGCCAGCGCCTCGCCGCGCGAGGCTTCGACGCGGTGACGCTGCTCGTCGTTCCGGCGGCGATCTTCAGCCTGCTCCTCTTCGTCTATCCGTTCGCGTTCGGGTTCGTTCTGTCCTTCGAGCCGAAGGCCGGCGGCGACTGGCTGGCCAACTACAAGCGCTTCTTCTCGGACCCGTTCCTGTATGACACGATCGCCAACACGCTCCGGCTCGCGATCCCCGTCACGCTGATCAACCTGCTGCTGGCGGTGCCGATCGCGTTCCGCGTGCGCCTGATGCGGCGCCAGCGCCTGCTGACCACGATCCTCGTCCTGCCGATCACCCTCGGCACCGTGCTCGTGGCCGAGGGCCTGCTGAACTATCTCGGGCCGCAGGGCTGGTTCAACCGCACCCTGATCACCTTCGGGCTGATCTCGCAGCCCCTGAAGCTCGTGCACAATTACTGGGGCGTCTTCGCCTCCCTGGTGATCACGGGCTTCCCGTTCACCTTCCTGCTGACCCTGTCCTACGTGACCGGCATCGACCCGGCCCTCGAGCAGGCGGCCGCGACGCTGGGCGCCAGCGCCTGGCAGCGCTTCCGCCACGTCTACCTGCCGCTGCTGATGCCGGGCTTCGCCATCACGTTCTGCCTGTCCTTCGTGCAGGCCTTCTCGGTCTTCCCGTCGGCGGTGCTGCTGGGCGAACCCGCGGGCGTGACCCGCGTGATCTCGATCGCCGCGGCCACGGCGGCCTTCGAGGAATACGACTACTCCATGGCGTCGGCGATCGCGATGATCATGGGCTTCGTGCAGCTCGCCATCGTGGTGGCGGTGCTCGCCTCCCGCGGGTTGTTCTACCGCGGTCCTGCCTCCGGCGCGAAAGGGTAAAGCCGATGATCCGCGACACGACACTCGGGTCCAAGCTCTGGGCTGCGGCCATCTGGTTCCTGGTCGGCTTCTTCGTCATCAACCTGTTCGCCATGATCGCCACCGTGGTGACGAGCTCGTTCGCCACCCGCTGGCTCGGCACATGGCTGCCGGTGGCCTTCACCACGCGCTGGTATTCCTCCGCCTGGAGCGAGTTCCAGCTCTGGGACGTGCTGATGGTCACCTTCCAGGTGATCGCCGCCGTGGTGTTCATCTCCGGCGCTCTCGGCGTGACGGCCGCCTATGCGCTCGCCCGCCGCGACTTCGCGGGCAAGCGGCTTCTCATCCTGCTGTTCCTCCTGCCGCTGATGATCCCGCCGATCACCTTCGGCATCCCGCTCGCGACCGTGCTCTACCAGACCGGCCTTGCGGGCACGTTCTGGGGCGTGGTGGCGGCCAACCTCGTGCCGACCGTGCCGTTCGTGATCCTGGTCATGATCCCGTTCATCGAGCAGATCGACCCGAAGATCGAGGCGGCCGCGCGGGTGTTCGGGGCCAACACGTTCAAGCTCTTCGTCCACGTGCTCCTGCCGCTGCTCCTGCCGGGCATCCTGGCGGCCCTGCTGCTGGTGCTGGTCCGGACCATCGCCATGTTCGAGCTCACCTTCCTGGTCGCCGGCCCGACGAGCCAGACCCTCGTGGTGGCGCTCTATTATGCGGTCTTCGCGGCCGGCGTACGGGCCGTGCAGTCGATCGACGCCATGGCGGTGATCTACATGGTCACGACTCTCGTCTGGCTCATCATCGCGCTGCGCTTCGTCAACCCGACGCAGATCGTCACCCGGGCGAAGCAGCAGCCGGCGCATTGAGGGGGCACCCGGGATCCACTCACGTCATGGCCGGGCCTGTCCCGGCCATCTCGACTTAAAGAGCAGGGCGCTTTCCATGATCGGGATCACCGGCACAAGGCCGGTGATGACGTGGTAGGATCGTCGAAGGGCGCAGGAGCAGAGACTGATGACCGACACCTCGAGGACACGATGCCGGATCGCCTGAACGATGATTCTCTCGCCGATCTGCCGGAGGGTATCCGCCGCCCGGCCTATGACCGGAGGGCGCTGAAGACCGGGATCGTGCATCTCGGCGTCGGGGCCTTCCACCGGGCCCATCAGGCCGTCTACACGGACGACGTGCTCGGTCAGGATCCGCGCTGGGGCATCGTGGCCGCCAGCCTGCGCAGCCCGGACACCTACGACGCCCTCCAGCCGCAGGACGGCCTCTACACCCTGTCGGTCCGCTCGCAGGACGGCGAGGCGCTTCGGATCATCGGATCGATCCGGCGGGTCATCGTGGCACCTCGGGCGACGGAGGATCTCCTCGACGCGATGGCCGATCCGCAGACCAGGATCGTCACCCTGACGGTGACCGAGAAGGGCTATTGCCACGATCCGGCCACCGGCGCCCTGAACGAGGCCCATCCCGACGTGGTGCATGACCTGGCCTACCTTAAGACGCCGCGCTCGGCCCCGGGCTTCATCGTCGAGGCGCTTCGCCGCCGGCGGCGGGCCGGGATCCCGCCCTTCACGGTGCTCACCTGCGACAACCTTCCCTCGAACGGACGTACGGTGAAGCGCGTGCTCACCCGCTTCGCCGAGCTGGTCGATCCCGAACTCGGCCGCTTCGTGGCCGACCAGGTGTCCTGCCCGTCGACCATGGTCGACCGGATCGTGCCGGCGACGAGCGACCAGGACCGGGAGCGCATCGGACAGGCTCTCGGTGTCGAGGACGCCTGGCCCGTGGTGACCGAGCCGTTCACGCAGTGGGTGATCGAGGATCGGTTCCCGCAGGGCCGGCCCGCCTGGGAGATGGCGGGCGCCGAGTTCGTCGCCGACGTGGAGCCCTACGAGCACATGAAGCTCAGGCTGCTCAACGGCAGCCATTCGACGCTCGCCTATCTGGGCTATCTCTCCGGCTACGAGACGGTTGCCGACACCATGGCGGATCCGGCCTTCGTGCGGCTGATCGAGGGTCTGATGGACGAGGAGGTCACGCCGACCCTGCACATGCCGCCCGGCGCCGATCTGTCCGCCTACAAGCGGGCGCTCATCGCCCGGTTCAAGAATCCCGCCCTGAAGCATCGCACCTGGCAGATCGCCATGGACGGTTCCCAGAAGTTGCCGCAGCGCCTCCTGGGGACGGTCCGCGACCGCCTGCAGGGCGGCGCGTCCATCGCGCGCCTGTCCCTCGGGGTGGCGGCCTGGATGCGCTACGTCACGGGTGTCGACGAGAAGGGAGCGCCCATCGATGTGCGCGATCCCATGGCTGCGCGGCTGCGCGAGCTCGCCGACCGGGCAGGGCCCTCGGCCGACGTGCTGGCCGGCGCCCTGTTCGCCGTGCGCGAAATCTTCGGCGACGACCTGCCGAAGGATCCGCGCTTCACGGGAGCCGTGACGGCGAATCTGGCGCGGCTGTACGAGAACGGCGCGAAGCGCACCGTTGCGGAGTTCGCAGCCGAGTAGGGGAACGCGTCTTCCCCGTCATGACCGCGCTGGTCGCGTTGATTCCACTCTCCTGAAGCGCCGAGCCTCACCGCATCGAGATGGCCGGCACAAGGCCGGCCATGACGTGGGAGGTGGTGCGAACGGGGTGTTCAATCTCCACGTCATCACCGGCCTTGTGCCGGTGATCTCGACCCGAGAGGCGCAGTGTTTTTCAGCATCGGGATGCCCGGGATGAGCCCGGCCATGACGGGAGCGGGGGCGTGGCGCCCCACGAGCCTTCGCTGCCGCGTTTATGTCGGAACGCGCGCCTGCTTCGCGCGCTTGCGCTCGCAGGACTGGCACCTGCAGCCCATCGGCTCGATGAAGGTCTCAAAGTAGTTCTTGCCGTAATTGTAGGTGATCTCGTCGCCCGGCTTGATGCGCTTGATCGCCTTGATGCGGATCCGGCCCCGCGACACCGTCGCCTGGGCGTTCGGCCGGCAGCCGTGATTGATGTAGCGGGCGGTGTTCCAGCGTGGCGATCCGTCGATGGTCCAGCGGCTGCTGATCTCGAACAGATAGCGCGTGTTGCGCCGGCGCTGGACTTCCTCGTTGGTGATCTTCGGCCCGACATACTCGATGATGAAGGAGCCCTTCTCGATCACCTCGGTGGCGAACAGGCCGAGGCCGGTCGGCGACCGTCCGATGCGAAAGGGACCTTCCGGCGGCTTGGTTTTCATGAGGTCGGACGCTCCAGGGGACACGAGTGCTCCATAGCGGCAAACGCGGAGCGATGATATTGGGTCGGTGGCCGATCTTCTCCAGATCCAGAGGACAATTTTGGCATCCTGGCCAGCCACGTGCCGGCGCCCCTTGTGGGTGAGCCGCGGCGCTTCATGAAAGCGGGATCACCGGGACAAGCCCGGTAATGACGGGGAGGGTGGTCGTCCGGTGTGCGCTACACCCTCTCCACGTCATGGCCGGGCCTGTCCCGGCCATCCCGATATGGAACATCGCCGCGCTCATCGATCGGGATCACCGGCATGAGGCCGGTGATGACGTGGAGTTCTAAAGCGAAGGACGACCCTGGTCCGCCTGCGCGGCGAGCCAGTGGCGCGCCGCCTCCGTCAGGTGGGGCTGAAACAGGCTCGCGACCTGCCTGAGGCCCCATTCGAGATGCGCCTTTTTGATGGCCCGCACCCCTTCCTGCACATCGAGATAGACCACCCAGTAGGTCGACACGATCCACAGATTGTGAAGCAAGGCATCGAGCGCGTCGTCGGACAGCTCCATCAATCCGGCCCCGCGCATGTGGCCGATGAGCTGCCGGACGGGCGAACGAATGCGGTCGCTGATGGTGCGGATGCGGCGGCGCAGCTCCGGCGCCATGGCGATGAGGCCCATGAAGTCCCGGTAGAGAAAACGATAGGTCCACACGATCTCGAACCACTCGGTCAGGAACGCCACATAGGCGGCCGAGTCGGCACCCGCGCCCGGACTGCGGTTCAACAGCTGGTCCACCGATTCCTCGAAGCGGTCGAAGATGGTCAGGATCAGGGCCTGCTTGGTCTTGAAGTAGTAGTAGAGATTGCCCTCGTTGATGCCGGCCGCTTCGGCAATCTGCGCCGTGGTGACCCGGTCGGGCCCGCGCGCATTGAAGAGGGACAGAGAGACCGTGATCACGTGGTCGCGCGTGCCGGCCGCCTTCCGGCTCCGCTTCGCCCTCGGGGTCGCTCCTGGCTCGATCACGGCTGATCCTCTATGTCGCACTTGCGCATATAAGGTGCTCACCTTAAATCGCAAGCGGTCTAAGGTGAGTACCTTATAAGCCGGCGCGGGCCGGCATCGAGGCCGGGCCGTGCGAGAGGAACCTTCATGAGCATCGAGACCCTTCCGTGGATTTCGGATCAGTGCCCCGGCGTCGCGGTGAGCCGCCGCTCGCCGCTCTCGGTGGTGCCCGCCCTGGTGCGGGACCCGTTGCAGGCGCTGCCGCCGGAAATCTATCGCGAGCCGGTCGTGTACTCCCAGGTGGCCGGACGCCGGCGCATCCTGCTGGCCGATCCGGCCCTGATCCACGAGGCCCTGGTGCGCAATGCCGATGCGCTGAACAAGGGCGAGGACGTCCGGCGAGCCCTGGGCCCGGCCCTCGGTCGGGGGCTGCTGACGGCGGACGGCGCCCATTGGCGCTGGCAGCGCCAGTCGGTGGCGCCCGCGTTCCGGCACGAGAAGCTCCTGGGCCTGCTGCCGTCCATGATCGCCGCCGCGGAGAAGACTCGGGAGCGCTGGCTCGCGCCCGGGGCCGGCGCGTCGGTCGGCATCGGCCGGGAGATGATGCGCACCACCTTCGACATCATCGTCGACACCATGATGTCGGGGCCGGGCGAGATCGACGTGGCGCGGGTGGAGCGCGGCATCACCGACTATCTCAAGCCGACCGGCTGGGTCTTCGCGCTGAGCATTCTCGATCTGCCCGACTGGCTTCCCTATCCGGGCCGTCGCCGCGCCGCGGCCGCGGCCGCGTACCTGCGCTCCTCCGTCACCCGGATGATCGCCGAGCGGCGCCGAAACCCGGACGGGCGCGAGGATCTCGTGGCGCTGCTTCTCGCCGCATCGGACCCGGAGAGCGGCCGGACGATGACCGACGAGGAGATCGCCGACAACCTGCTCACCTTCGTGACGGCCGGACACGAGACTACGGCGCTGGGCCTGGCCTGGACGTTCCTTCTGCTGGCCCGCCATCCCGAGCAGGAAGCGCGGGTCGTCGCGGAGATCGACGCCGTGACGCAGGGCGGCCCCGTCCGGCCTGAGCACATCGGGCAGCTCGCCTATGCCCGGCAGGTCTTCTCGGAGGCGATGCGGCTCTATCCGCCGGCCCCGATCATCACGCGCACGGCGACGCGCTCCTTCGCGCTCGGCGGCTTCCGCGTGCCGGAAGGCGCGGTCGTCATCGTGCCGATCCATGCGGTCCATCATCATGCCGCGCTCTGGACCGATCCTGCGCGGTTCGATCCGGAGCGCTTCGCGCCCGAGCCGGCGAAAGCCCGGCATCGCTATGCCTATTTGCCGTTCGGCGCGGGGCCGCGCATCTGCATCGGCAGCGCGTTCGCCACCATGGAGGCGGTCGCCATCATGGCGGTGCTGCTGCAGGCCGTCAGGCTGCGGGCGCGATCGGACGCCATGCCCGACCCGATGATGAAGGTCACGCTGCGACCGAGACGGGAGGCGGAGATGTCGGTCGAGCGGCGCCATCCGTTCCAGGGGGCGGTCACGCAGATGTCGTGAGCGCGGACGCGTCAGGCGATTTCGGTCGCGTCGGACGTGCCGGCCAGCGTCGTGCGGAGCGTGTCGGCGAAATTATCGTAGGAGAACGGCTTCGACAGGGCCGGGCATTCGCGGAACCGCTCCGGGAGCGAGCGGAAGTCGTAGCCGGTCGAAAAGATGAACGGGATTCCGCGAAAGCGCAGGACGTCGGCGACCGGGAAGACGACGGTTCCGTCCACGTTGATGTCGAGGATGCCGATGTCGATGTCGGCCTGGAGCGCGAGGGTCAGGGCATGGTCCAGTCGCGCTGCGGGGCCCACGACCTCGCATCCGAAATCGAGAACCATGTCCTCGATCAGCATCGAGATCATCGCCTCGTCCTCGACGATCAGGACCCGCTTTGTGCGACCCTCGAACATAGCCCCTCCAAGCCACATTGCTTCTGACACTGCGCCTTGCGACGTCGTTAAGCGAATCAGATGCAACAACTATAATCGACGGTTTGACACGCCTTCACTATCTTAGGTTAGTATGGCCTAAGAAAGCATCGTAATGCGGGCGAGGCGGCGAAGTAAAGGGCCCCGCCGGAGGCTGATTATACACCTCGCCGGCGTACAATTTCTGAGCGAACGACTGGTGCAACCCTTGTGCCCGGCCGGTCGATAGGGCGCGTGATCTGCGCGCCGATGCTGAACTGCCCGAATTCGCGACCTGGTTGCAAGAATTCGTTCCGGAAGCTGACCTGTCCAAGATCTTTGAGGGCCTCCTGCTGCCGACGCGGTGCGCGGGCCTCACGATAACGTGACGCGAACGACCAGCAGCCTATCGAGGGTGAGCGGGTTTCTGGAACGCCCGCACCGGTTCGCCGGAGCCCGGCGCCGTCCAGAGGCCTCTCAGCCGCATCCGTTGGGGGGCGGCGGGGCGCTGACAACGGCCCATGGAGACCGGATGGTGGCAGCTGGATCTCTCGTCGACTCACCAGAACTGGTGACACCAACATCCATCGATCTTCCATTTGCCTGCAGCAGTCGGCATCGGCTCCCGCGACCTCCGGTCCGGATCGCATCGATGGGCGGGGCGAGCGCGCCTTCAGCGCCGCAGCAGCCTCTCCATCAGGGCATCCGCGGCATGGCTGGTCAGGCCCCAGGCAACGGGGCGGTCGCCGAGATAGACGGTGAACGTGCCGTCCTGCGTCGCCTGCTTGGCAACAGGTGTCATGAGCCGTCCCTTTTCTGGATAGTCCGGACAATGAGGTCGCTGTCCGGGAATGATGAAATGATAGGCTGCATCCAGGAAGCTTAAATTATGAGCAGTGAAGCGCTGACGACGGTGCAAAGACTTGCGAACCAACAGGCTCACCGGCCGTTGCCGTTGAAGTGCCGTCGGGGCTCGCCAGCCCGGATGTGGCGGATACGGGAAGCGGCAGGTCGTTCCATGAAGCTCTTTGAATGCCAGGCCTGCGGTCAGCCACTTTATTTCGAGAACAGTCGCTGCGAAAGTTGCGGCCGCCGGCTCGGGTACCTGCCCTCGATTCAGGAGATCAGCGCTTTGGAACCCGGTCGCGAGGGGGGCTGGACGGCTCTGGCGCAGCCCGACACGCCTGTCCGCTTCTGCGCGAATGCAGAACACAATGCGTGCAACTGGCTGATATCCGCCGATGGCGATGGATCCTACTGCCGGGCTTGCCGGCACAATCGCACCGTACCGGACCTCGCGCTCGAGCAGAATCGCGAACGCTGGCGCCGGCTGGAGACCGCGAAACGGCGTCTATTTTACACTTTGCTCAGGCTCGACCTGCCGCTGGCAACGCGCAGCGAGGACCCGCAGGGGCTCACGTTCGACTTTCTGGCGGACCCTGCCGAGAAGTCTCCCGATGGTCCGTCGATCCTGACCGGGCACGACAATGGCCTGATCACCATCAACATCGCCGAGGCGGACGATGCCGAGCGGGAGCGGCGACGCCACGGAATGGGAGAACCTTACCGGACCCTCCTCGGCCACTTCCGGCATGAAATCGGCCACTATTTCTGGAACGTTCTGGTCCGGAACGATCCCAGCCTGGACCGATTCCGCCAGGTTTTCGGGGACGAGCGGCGGGATTACGGCGAGGCCCTGCGGGTCCATTACGCCCGGGGCCCGAAGGAGGACTGGCAGGACGAATTCGTCAGTGCCTATGCGGCCTCCCATCCTTGGGAGGATTTCGCCGAGACCTGGGCGCACTATCTCCATATCGTCGACACGTTGGAGACCGCGAGCGCCTTCGGATTGAAGGTGCGCCCCGGAATCCGTCGCGGCTCGGAACTAGCGGCGGAGATCGATTTCGACCCCCACAGCGAGACGGACCTGAATCGTCTGATCACCGCCTGGCTGCCCCTGACCTTCGCCGTGAACTCTTTGAACCGCAGCATGGGGCAGCCGGATCTCTACCCCTTCGTGCTCGCCCCGGCCGTGATCGCCAAACTCGGCTTCATCCACGAGCGCATTCATGCCTGGAGCGGCCGCGGGCCCGGGGAGGGAGAAGGCGATCATATTCTGAAAGCCGTGATCGGAGGGCTGAATTCTCGCGTCGGCGCCCCACAATCCGCATGACACGCTCTTTTGAGACCTTGCGTGAAATGTCTAGGTGTGAGTAGTTATTTTCTTGCCCTCAATGGTTGGGGGCGTTACGCCTATAGCGTTTACGAAACTTGAGACTTTAGAAGGCAGTCCTGATGGGCCGGGGAAATGATCACCGTGATCGCCGACGTCAATTTGGCGGTCAACCCGAAGATCACTGGGGCGATTTCGCTCCACCAACATCTTATGAACGGCCCATGCGGCAGCAGACATCCTACGGCGCTCCAGCGTCCGGACCGGAGACGGAAGCGCGGGTGAAATGGTTCAATCCCGAAAAGGGATTTGGTTTCGTCGAAATGACCGATGGGTCAGGCGAGGCCTTCCTGCACGTCCGGCAGGTCGAGGCTGCGGGCTATACCGCACTCGAATCGGGCACGACCCTTGTCATCCGGGTTGGCGCAGGCCAGAAGGGCCCGCAGGTCCAGGAAATCGTCAGCGTCGACGCAAGCACGGCCGAGCCGGAGCCCCCGCGCGGGGCACGCGCGCCGCGGCCGATGCGGTCGGGCGGTCCTGGCCAGTCAGGCGGCGGTTTCGGCCGTCCCAGCGGCGGTCCGAGCACCCGCCCGGTCAGCGGCCCGCCGGAGGTGCCGGCCACCGTCAAGTGGTTCGACTCGGTGAAGGGCTACGGCTTCGTGTCCGTTGAAGGTGAGAGCAAGGACCTGTTCCTGCACATCTCCGTCGTGGAACGCGCGGGCCTCAGCCAGCTCGAGCAGGGGCAAGCGGTCCGGGTGGCGATCGTCGAGGGCCGCAAAGGCCCCGAGGTCGGCGCAATCGAACTCGCCTGACGCATTCCGTCTTTCTCGACCTAAGCTGAGCCGGGTCTCCTTCCGCCTGATCGGGCGGAAAGGGGCCCGGCTTTGGCATGGATGAAATACGGTCCAGCCCCGGCAAGGCAGGGATGATCCCAAAAGCGAGGTCCGCTTTTGGGATCAATGCCTTAGCAATGGACCTCTTCGAAGGCCCGCACCCACATCTCGCAGACGCCGGACCGCACGATCTCATTGAGCGTGAACTCGATGATTGGAACCGGTAGCATCTGCGACTTGATCAGATGGATGACCGTGCGCAGGCCCGAGCTCTCGCGCAGATCGCACTGGCTCACATCCCCATTGATCACCACGGTGCAGTCCTCGCCTATGCGGGTGAGGAAGGTCTTCATTTCGGCCGGCGTGGCATTCTGCGCTTCGTCCAGCAGGATGAAGGCGTCGCGCCAGGACCGCCCCCGCATGACTTCGAAAGGCACCATCTCGATGTCGCCGTTCTTGACGGCGATCTCATAGGCGGCTGAGCCGATCCGCTCCTTGATCGCCTCGATCACGGGCGCCGCCCAAGGACCGAATTTCTCCTCGAGACTGCCGGGAAAGAACCCCAGGGATCGGCCGCTCGGGACGTTGGGACGGGTGAGGATGATCTTCCGGATACGCCGCTGGCGGAAGAGATCGGCTGCATAAGTGGCCGCGATCCAGGTCTTTCCGGTACCGGCCGGGCCGAGGACCACGACCTGGGCACTGTTCTTCAGGGCGTCGAGATACTCGTCCTGGGTTGCATTGAGCGGCTTGATGGGAGGGAGGCTGCGCTCGGCCTGGAATTTTGATCCCGTGAGGTCGAAGACCTGCGCTGTTTCGAGGGAGCGGCGGGTCTTGCGTCTCTGCTTCTCATGATGCTTGCTCAATGACCAACTCCGGGTTTTGAAACTGCGCACAGAGACCTATCCAGGCGCCGCGCAGAGGCGTCTGGGGGAACTTCCGGGAGAGGGGTGGATTCGAGAGCGAGTCGTTGCGGGCGGTGGATATCCGCGATCCGGACGGTGAGGATCAACCTGCCTGCCCATCAAAGCCTGTTCTTCTAGCTGCC
Source organism: Microvirga sp. HBU67558 (assembly GCF_018069605.1). Lineage (NCBI taxonomy): Bacteria > Pseudomonadati > Pseudomonadota > Alphaproteobacteria > Hyphomicrobiales > Methylobacteriaceae > Microvirga > Microvirga sp. HBU67558. Next base: position 76,456 of record NZ_JAGPUP010000552.1, read on the forward strand.
AGTGGCAAACTATCTTTGATTCTGATGACAGTTTACCGCTGCTACGCCTACCTGCGAGTCAAATGTTGAGGCAGCCTGCTTGGTTCCAGGGCATAATCCCTCTGTAGGGTACAGGAGGGAAATAGCTGTGGATGGCTCAGATCGGGAGCCTCCGAGAGCACTCCGGCACTGCGGACACTCGCCATTTCGGCCCTTCGAATGATAAGGAAATCGCCGAAAACAAAGGCTTTGCGGAATGATCATCATATTCGGCTCGATCAACATGGACCTCGTCGCGCGGGTCCAGCGGATCGCCCGTCCGGGAGAGACCGTTCTGTCGCGCCGGGCGGACAGCTTCTTCGGCGGCAAGGGAGCCAATCAGGCCGTCGCCGCCGCTCGGATCAGCCGCGGAGGGGGCATGGAGGTCGCTATGACCGGCGCGGTCGGCAACGATCCTTTCGGGATAGCCTGCCTCAAGAACCTCGAGGAGAATGGGGTCGACGTCAGCACGATCAGAGTCACCGACGAGCCTACCGGCTGCGCGTTCATCACCGTCGACGAGACGGGAGAGAATGCCATCACGGTCGCCAGCGGCGCCAATATGGCGCTACGTTCATCCGATCTGCCCGAATCCCTCTTGTCGAAGGCTTCCGTTCTGGTGCTCCAGATGGAAGTGCCGATCGCCGACAATCTTGATGTCGCCGCGCGGGCGCGCCGCGCCGGCGTCAAGGTGGTCTGGAACTTCGCGCCCGTGCCGGCGGTCGGGGAGCGCTCGACCATGTCCGAACTCCTGGCCGTCACGGATGTGCTCGTGGTCAACGAGCACGAGGCTCTCTCGATCGCCGGTATCGTGGGTGAGCCGGCAGGGGACGATTTCCTCAAGGCCGGATCGGCAATCGCCCGCTCGTTCGGGCCGACCTGCATCGTCACGGCAGGTGCACGCGGCGCTTATGCCATCGCGCCGGACGGCGCTCAGACCCATGTGACGGCACGCCCGATCACCCCGGTGGATACGACCGGCGCGGGTGACACCTTCGTCGGTGTTCTGGCCAATGGACTGGACGAGGGACTGGAGATCGGCCGGGCGATGGAACGGGCTTGCGCCGCCGCATCCCTGTCCTGCCTCACGGCCGGCGCACAGGCGGGACTGCCCCTGCGTGAGGCTCTGGACCGGCACCTCGCTCAGGACTGAGGGCTGGCGCTGCCCTCGGGGATGACCTTGGTCAGGCTGCCGGCCGCCGGGAACAGGGGGATCAGGCAGGCCTGCAGGGCGTGGTAGAGATCGGGCTTGCCGGTGAAAAGGGTCGTTCCCGGCTTGAGGTCCTCCGAGAGCTCCGGCCGCCAGCCGCCCTGCCGATGGTCAATCAGGTGGCGATTGGCGAAGCCCCAGAGAAGGCGGTACCACTGCTCGTGGAAGTCGCCAGGGCTGTGCTCGTTCAGGAAAGCGGCAGCGCCAATGGCTTCCGCACAGGGCCACCAGAGCTTTTGGGGGAGCCTCGGCTTATCGTCCCAGTCCAGCGCATAGAAGAAGCCGCCTTTGTCCTTGTCCCATCCGAGCTCGATCGACTGCCGGAACAGCTCGCGGGCGGCCTCCGGCATCCAGGCATGCCTCTTGCCCCCGAGCGTCCAGAGCTGAAGGACGAGGCGCGCCCATTCGAGCCAGTGCCCCGGCGTGGTGCCGTAAGGACGGAATACGTCGTACCCACGGTACTCCTTGTCCAGGCTCCAATCCGAATGGAAATGCTCGGCGACACGATAGCCGAGAGCGGCGGCGTGACGACCGATGATCAGCCCGGCGATGCGCTCCGCCTTGTCGAGATAGTTCCGATCGCCGGTAGCCTCGAAGGCGGCCATGAGCGACTCGGTCAGGTGCATGTTGGAGTTCTGGCCGCGATACTGGCTCAACGGCTGCCAGTCCCGGGAGAACTCCTCGGTCACGGCGCCGTGCTGCTCCTCCCAGAACCGTTCTTCGAGGACCTTGGTGATGTCCTGGATCAGACGATCTGCGAGCGGATGACCGACGACCTTGGCGCTCGACGCAGCCAGCAACACGAACGCATGTCCATAGGCCTGCTTCGTGTCGTCCTTAGGACCATCGTTGTCGAGCGACCAGACATAGCCGCCGTGCTGGGCGTCGCGATGGGCATTCCAAAGGTAGTTCATGCCATGATCGACGATCGCGTCGCATCCGGGCCGGCCGAGCAGAGTGCCGATGGCGAAGCAATGCACCATCCGGGTGGTATTGTGGATCTGCCTGACCGGGTTGGCCGTCTCGATGGGCTGACCTGCATCGTCGAGATCGAAAAAGCCGCCGGCCGGGTTGATGATGCCGTGCTGGAAGAACCCGAACAGGTTGTTGGCCTGCTCGAAGAGCCATTTCCGGTGGAACCGGTTGGAGCGCCAGGTCGGGCCGACGGGAGGAAGGACGGGCTGGGACATCGTCATAACAGGTTCCGTTGTGATCAGGCGCGTGCCGCCATGAATTGTTCGACCTCGGCCCAGAAGGGAGGGTTGGCGCCGCGGCGGGTGCAGACGATCGCAGCCGCCGCGGCGGCGAAATCGAGGGCTGCCGTGACCTGCGCATCGGTCAATCCGGCGATTCCTTGAGGCGTGAGCAAATTGTTGGCGTCGAGCCAGGAGAGCAGACCGGCATGGAACGTGTCGCCGGCACCGACCGTGTCGACCACGTCGATCCTGGGAGCCAGGCGTTCCACGATCCTGTCGCCGAAAGCTGCCAGAGGTCCCTTCTCGCCGCGGGTCACGATAACGAGCTTCGGGCCGCGCTGAAGCCAGTCGTGGGCTGCGGCGGCGAGATCGTGGGTGGAATAGAGAATTTCGACGTCCTCGTCGCTCGCCTTGACGATATCGGCATGGGCAAGCAGGCGCTCGAAGCGCTCGCGATAAATCGCCAAGTCGCCCACGACGCGCGGCCGGACATTCGGGTCGAGCGAGATCACACGCGATCCGGCCTCCCGGCGCAGCAGGGTTTCGATGGCGCTCGCGATCGGTTCGACGCCGAGGGCATATGAGCCGGCCGCGATGGCGCTCACGTTCGCCGGCAGTTCGGTGGGAAGAGCCTCGGGCGTGAGAGCTCGGTCGGCACTATTGGGCGCGTAAAAGGAGTATTGCGGTTGCCCCGACGCGTCGGTCGCGACCACGCTCAGCGTCGTGTAGTTCGGGCAGCGCTGGATGTAGTCCGGGCTCACCCCGGATTCGGCGAGCTTTCCGGCCAGGAACGTGCCGAACACGTCGTCCGACAGGGTGGACAGGAACGCCGCAGGGCGCCCGAGCCGGCCGATCCCGATGGCGACATTGAAGGGCGACCCACCGGCAACGGCCTCTGCCGGAAAGCCGGTCTGAGAGGATGCCCCGATGAAGAGGTCGATCAGGGCTTCGCCACATACCAGGATCATCAAAGCCTCCGAACAACACCGCAATGACAGTCATGAACGCCTGCCTTGCCCGGTCAAGGGTCGGGCATAGCATCTGGCGGAACGGGCTGAGAGGGAAGAGCCGCGATCCGCTTGAGGTCGCGCAATATATGATCCAGCGAGACCGGTCCAGAGACGCCCCCGAAGCCAAAATAGAGGGTCCGGTAATGGGCGAAGAGCTGCTCGTAGATCGCGTGGGCTGCCGGATCCGGCTCGAAGGTGCGGAAGGGAAGGCAGATCGCTTCCTGAGCGCTGTCGAGATCCGGATGCGATTTGGCAGCGAGGCTCGCGAAGATGCTGGAGCCTAGGCCCGTCGGGATGCCGTTCGGCACCAGCACGGGTCGGCCGAGCACATTTGCGTAAACTTGGTTCAGCACCGCGTTGTGCTGCGGGATGCCGCCCGCATTGATGACCCTCTCGACCGGTACCCCGCCCTCGGCCATGCGTTCCAGGATGATGCGGGTGTGGAAGGCAGTGCCTTCGATAGCGGCGAACAGCTCGTCCTGCGCGGTGTGCAACAGGTTCCAGCCGAGGGTGATGCCCCCAAGATCCGCTTTGACGAGAACCGTGCGGTCGCCGTTGTCCCAGGTCAGGCGCAGCAGGCCGGTCTGGCCGGACCTGTACTGCTCCAGGCCTTTCGACAGATCCTTGACGTTCGTGCCGGCCCGCCGGGCGATCGCCTCGAAGATGTCGCCTGTGGCCGACAGCCCCGCCTCGATGCCGACGAGCTTGGGGTCGACGCTGCCGGGCACGACGCCGCACACGCCCTCGATCAGGCTCGTATTCTCGGCCATCGCGATGATGCAGGTCGAGGTGCCGACCACGTTCACCACATCGCCGACCCGGCAGCCTGCCCCGATGGCGTCCCAATGGGCGTCGAAGGCTCCGACTGGAATCGGGATGCCGGCCTTCAGGCCGAGCCGCCCCGCCCAGGCGGGCGTGAGGTGCCCGGCCACGACGTCGGACGTGACATAGTCGCCGGCAAGCTTCTCGCGGATTCCGTCGAATAGGGGGTCCACCTTGGACAGGAAGTCCTGCGGGGGCAGGCCTCCCCAACGCGGGTTCCACATCCATTTATGGCCCATGGCGCAGATGCTCCGCTTGAGGCGAGCGGGATCGGTGACACCGGTCAAGGTCGCGGCCACCATGTCGCAATGCTCCAGCGCCGTGACGAGGCGGTCGCGCCTGTCCGGGTTGTGGCGCAGCCAGTGCAGCAGCTTTGAAAAGCCCCATTCGTGCGAATAGACGCCGCCGCACCACTCGATCGCTTCGAGGCCCTCCTGATGGGCGAGGCGGGTAATCTGCTCGGCTTCCGCCTTCGCCCGGTGGTCGCACCAGAGGTAATACTCGTCGAGCGGCTCCAGTCCCTCACCCACCATGACCACGCTGGAGCCGGTTGTGTCGATGGCAAGTGCCGCTACGTCCTCTCCCTTGATGCCAGCGGAATCGAGGGCACCGCGCATGGCGCGGGCGAGCGCATCCATGTGATCGGCATGGGCCTGGGTGGCGTGGTCGGGGTTCTCGCGCTTCCGGTGAAGCGGGTACTCGGCCGTGGCGAGGCCGAGTGGGCCATTGCGATCGTCGACGAGGGTGACCCGGACACTCAGGGTGCCGAAATCGACACCGGCTACGACGGCCATTTTTATCTCCCGGAGCGGGGTGTAAGCAGTTGAAACGGAGGCACGAGGTTACTTCTCAGCCTGGCCATAGGTCGCGGTCGCGCCGTGCTTGCGGAAGTAATGCCGGTCGAGGAGAGCCTGAGAAACCCCGGGCGCGTTCGGTTGCAGCGAGAACGTGTACATCGCCATGCGGGCCACGGCTTCCAGAACGACCGCGTTGTGAACGGCATCATCGGGCGTTCTGCCCCATGCGAAGGGGCCGTGGCCGGCCACGAGGGCGGCCGGCACCTCCATGGGGTCCCGGTTGCCGAAAGCATCCGTAATGGCCACGCCCGTGGCACGGACGTAATCGTTCCTGATCTCGTCGGCCGTCAGCTCCCGCGTGATCGGGACCGGACCGTAGAAATAATCGGCATGGGTGGTGCCGAGTGCCGGGATTGGACGACAGGCCTGCGCCCAGGCGACTGCGTGTTCGGAATGGGTATGCACCACGCCGCCGATCTGCGGAAAGGACTTATAGAGGTGGATGTGGGTGTCGAGGTCCGAGGAGGGGCGCAACTCGCCCCAGACGACCTTGCCGTCGAAATCCGCGACGACGAGATCGTCGGCCTTCATGCGCTCGTAGGGCACGCCGCTCGGCTTGATGACGACAAGGTTGTCCTCGCGGCTGATGCCGCTCACGTTGCCGAACGTGTAAAGGACCAGGCCGCGGCGCACCACTTCCAGATTGGCTTCCAGAACCTGCTCGCGCAGCTGCTTCAACATCGGGGCGGCTCCTGATGGCCCATGAACGGAAAAGGCGGCCACAGCTCGCGCCGTGGCCGCCGAATGTCAAATCAAATCAGCGGACGGCCTGCCAGCCTTTGTAGTCCTTGATGTTGTCGGCCGTGATCAGCTTCGGCTCGAGCAGAATCACGTTTTTCTCGGGCTTCTTGCCGTTCACGATGCCGACCGCGAGCTCATAGGACTGGGCGGCCATGACGTAGGGGTCCTGGGAGGCCGAGGCCTTGATCAGGGAGTTGCCCGATTTCAGCTCGGTCTCGATGTCCGGTGCCCCGTCGACCGCCGTGATGATGAACTCGTTGCGGTTGAGCTGCTTGGCGGCCAAGTTGATGCCGATGGCGGTCGGATCGTTGATCGCGAACACGGCATCGACCTTCGGGAAGCGGGTCAGCAGGCTCTGACCCACGGCAAAGCCACCTTCACGGGAGCCCTTGGCGTCCTGGTTGTCCGAGAGAACCTTGATGTCCGGGAACTTGGAGAAGACGTTCTTGCAGCCCTTCACGCGATCCGTGATTGACGAGACCTGCGGGCCGTTCACGATGAGGACGTCGCCCTTCCCCTTGAGATGGTCGGCGATGTACTGGCAGGCGAGCTCGCCAGCCTTGACGTTGTCCGTCATCACCGTGACGTCGGCACCGGCAGCCGCCACGTCGAACGCGGCCACGACCATGCCGCCCGCCTGGGCGCGCTTGACCGACGGCTCGATGGCCTTCGGGTCGACCGCGTTGATCATCACGATGTCCGTTCCGGCCGCCGTGAAATTGTCCATCTGGGTGAATTGCTTGTTCAGGTCGTAGTCCGCCGAAACGGACGTGATCTTCGCCCCGGGAGTGATCTCCTTGGCCTTGGCCTCAATGCCCTTGATGGTCGCGACGAAGAACGGGTTGCCGAGAAGGCCGACCGAGATTCCGACGTTCTTGACGTCCTTGGCGTGGGCCGGAGCGGCCAGGCCGGCAACGACGGCAAGGCCGAGTGTGAGACGGGAAAGTGCCATGGGTTCCTCCAAGTATCCTTTGCAAGTGTCCCTTACGGGTGTCTTAGGCTCCGCGCCCCCGGGACCTGTGCTTGCCTTCCGGGGATCGCATATACGAGCGCCCGAGACGGGCGCTGGTATTCCTTGATCAGGTGCGCGCCGATCCCTTGAGGCGGTAGCGGTCGAGCGCCACGGCCCCGATGATCACGAGCCCCTTGATGATGAACTGCCAGATGTCGGAGACGCCCACCAGGATCAGGCCGTTCGACAGGATGGCGATGATGAGCGCGCCGATGAGGGTGCCCCAGATCGACCCGATGCCGCCCACGAAGCTGGTGCCACCGAGGATCACGGCCGCGATGGCATCGAGTTCGTAGGACTGCCCAAGCTGCAATCCGTTCGCGGCGAAAAGGCGTGCCGCCGACATGACGCCGCCGAGACCCGCCGCCAGCCCCGAAAAGGCATAGACGAAGAGCAGCACCGCCCAGACCTTGATGCCGGTCAGGCGCGCGGCGTCCGGGTTGCCGCCGACCGCGTAGATATGAACGCCGAGAACCGTTCTTCGAAGGATGAACCAGGAAATGATCACGACCGCGAAGGCGATCCACACCAACCAGGGCAGGCCAAACAGCGTGCCGTTGCCGATGAACGCAAAGGGAAGCTGCGGATTGAACTGGGTCGTGTCCCCGCCGAGAAGGCGTGCCAAACCGCGCACGGCGGTCAGGGAGCCCAGGGTCACGATAAAGGGCGGCAGCTTCGCGAAGGCGATGAGCGCACCGTTCACCAGGCCAAGGCCCAAACCCGCCAGAAGGGCAGCGGGAATTCCGAGCATGCCCCATTCCGGGATCAGGGAGCCCAGGATCGCCACCATGGCGGCAGCGGCCAGGATCGAGCCGACGGACAAATCGATGCCGCCGGTCAGGATCACGAAGGTCATGCCAGCCGCCAGCACGGTGTTGATCGAGGCCTGCTGCATCACGATCGAGAGGTTCTGGAAACTCAGGAACCGACCGGACATGAGCTCGAACACGATACCCAGGATGATGAGCACCGGCAGCATGCCGATGGCCTGCAGGGTCGAGCGCCAGGCGAGGCGGCGCTGAAGGCTTTGCTGCGCCGCATCGGCGCCTTTGACTCCGGTCGCTTGCATGCCGGCGCTGGACTCGTTCGGGGATGTCATTCGGCCGCTTCCCTTACACCTGTCGCGATGGTGATGATGTTTTCCTGCGTCACGGGCGGGTGACCGGCTCCGCCGACCTCGCCGGCAAGCCGGCCCTCTCGCATGACGAGCACCCGGTCACAGATGCCGACGATCTCCGGCAGCTCGCTGGAGATCACGATGACTCCGACACCGTTGCGGGCCAAGCTGTCGATCAGACGGTAGATCTCCGACTTGGCCCCGATGTCGACGCCGCGCGTGGGCTCGTCCAGGATGAGGACCTTCGGCTTCGTCTCAAGCAGGCGCGACAGCAGGACCTTCTGCTGGTTGCCGCCCGAGAGGCTGCCGACCGGCACCACGTCGCCTGCTACACGAATGCCGAGCGCCCGGATTGCCGCCGCTGCTCTCTGCTTGGCGGCTTTCAGGTTCAGGACGCCGCCCGTGCGCGCATCGCGGCTCAGCACGTTCACATTCACGTTGTCCCGGACGGTCAGGTCGAGGAAGAGGCCGAGGTTCTTGCGATCCTCGGTTAGATAGACGACACCGGCCTCGATGGCGTCCTCCGGCTCGTTGATCGAAAGACGCTTGCCTTGCAGGAAGACCTCGCCGCTCGTACGAGGATCGGCTCCGTAGATGAGGCGTGCGAGTTCGGTGCGGCCCGCTCCGACCAGGCCCGCGATACCGAGAACCTCGCCCTCATGCAGCTCGAACGAACAATCGTGCACGCGCACACCGTCACCCATGTTGCGAACGGCGAACATCACGGGGCCGCGGCTCTGGTGGGCGTCGTGCTCCTTCTTGTAGAACGATGAGAGGTCCCGGCCGACCATCATTTGAACGAGGCGTTCGGCCGAGATTTCGTCGCCCACGAGCGTGCCGACATAGGAGCCGTCGCGGAGCACCGAGACCCTCTCGGCCAGCTCGTAGATCTCGGCCATCCGATGGCTGATATAGATGATGGCGAGCCCTTCCGCCCGAAGCTGCCGCACGAGGGCGAACATCGCCTCGGTCTCGCGGGAGGATAGGGAGGTCGTGGGCTCGTCCATGACCAGGATGCGGGAATTCGCGATGAGTGCGCGGGCGATCTCCACGAGCTGCCGCTCAGCCATGGACAATTCGCTGACCTTGGTGGTCGCCTTGAAGTGCACGCCGAGACGTTCCAGCACCGTCTGGCAGGCCTTCTCCATGGAGCGACGGTCGACCATCGGACCCGACGTATGCTCCCGCCCGAGCAGCATGTTCTCCGCCACGCTCAGGTTGGGGGCGAGTGAGAGCTCCTGATAGATGATGGAGATGCCGTGGTGGCGTGCCGTCAGCGGTCCGTCGATCGTAACGGGCTGCGCGTTGATCCGGATCTCCCCGCCCGAATCGGCCTGGTAGGCGCCGGACAGGATCTTCATCAGCGTCGACTTGCCGGCGCCGTTCTCTCCCATGAGAGCATGGATCTCGCCGGGATACACGGTGAGGGAGACGTTCGAGAGTGCCTTCACGCCCGGGAACGTCTTGGAGATGTCCTTCATCTCGAGGATCGGAGCGGATCCTGTCATGAGCGTTTCCCTAAAGGCGCTTTGTTCAAGCGGCAGTTTTCAGCCTTGAATTCTGAAGACTCTATCATGCCAAAAGTTGGACCGGATCAGAAGGGATTGTGACTGCCCTAAATGCTTCATTTCAATCGCGTTTCAATCCCTCCTTTTTAGCCGTGGACGACAGCCCACAACTTTTCGCGTGCATTGACAGTCGTCTGCGTCACCGAACAGATGTCATAGCTACATTGTAACGATGATGGGGGTTGCTCTAGGTTCTGTCAGTGTCGCGTGAATTCCGGCTTCAATGCGCGATAAAGGCTACGAAAAGCCTCGATCCGCGGACCATAGAGTTCAACGAGGCGTGAGTCGGGCTCAATCGTCTCGAGAATGTCGGGCGGCGTGCAGACGGCTTCAGGTATTTCCCCGGTCACGGCGAGCCGTGCAAGGCGGGCGGCGCCGAAGGCCGGTCCCTTGTCGCTGCCCCGATAGCGCAGCATGGGAACGTTCAGGACGCTCGCGAAAATTCTGGCCCAGAAGACGCTTCGGGATCCGCCGCCGATCATGCCCGCGTAGGTGAGGGGCGTACCAGCCTGCTCGAGGCATTGCTTCGCGTCGGCAAAACTGAACGCGACACCTTCCAGGATGGCCTGCACCAGATCGGTCTGGTCGGTCTGGGGCGAGAGACCGAAGAAGACGCCGCGCGCGTAGGGGTCGTTGTGCGGGGTCCGCTCGCCGGCGAGGTAGGGCAGGAAAAGAACAGCGGAGGGCTTGCGATACGCGGCTTCGGTTTCCCGGACCAATTCGCCGATGTCCCTCTTCAGGAGATGGGCGCCCCACGCCAGGCAGCTTGCTGCATTCAGCATTGCAGCCATCTGAAACCATCGTCCCGGGACCGCGTGACAAAAGGAATGAACCACGGCCTCCGGCGCCGGGCTGAAGTCCCGGGTGGTGACGAAAAGCTGCCCGGAGGTCCCGAGAGAGATGAAGGCCGAGCCATCCTCGATGGCACCGAGCCCAACCGCGCCGGCAGCGGCATCGCCTGCGCCGCCTGCCACCACCACGTCGTTTCGCAGCCCCCAACGCCCAGCCATATCGGCGCGCAACGTACCGGAGGGCTGTGAGCCTTCGACAAGTCTCGGCATGTGGTCACGGGTGAGGCCGGTCGCCGCCAGTGCGGCATCGGACCAATCGCGCTTGGCTTCGTCCAGCCACCAGGTGCCGGCCGCATCGGACATGTCCGTCACGATCTCGCCGGTGAGTTTGAACCGGATATAATCCTTGGGCAGCATCACCTTGCGCACGGCCCGAAAGATGTCGGGTTCATGCCGGGCCAGCCAGACGAGCTTCGGAGCGGTGAAGCCGGGCATGGGGATTACGCCCATGGCGTGGGAGAGCTCCGGATGCTTGTCCGCCAGTTCCTGCGCCTCCCGGAATGAGCGGCCATCGTTCCAGAGGACTGCCGGACGAAGGGATCGATCGTGTTCGTCGAGCAGCACGGCGCCATGCATTTGCCCCGAGAGGCCAATGCCGCGGATGTCGGCGAGTGCCGTGGCGGCCTGGGCTCGAAGCTGATCAAGCGCGGTTTGCACGGCCTCCCACCAGGCTTCGGGATCCTGTTCCGACCAGAGATCATGCGGCCTTGAGACATTGAGGGGAACGTCGGCCTCGGCAACCGCGGCCTGCGCATCATCGACAAGAATGGCTTTCACCGCTGAGGTGCCGACATCGATACCGAGGTAATGAGCCACGCCGCATGCTCCTTGGATGGTCGTCGGCCTTGGTTTGGCCGCATGTTCGGAGGAGCATATAACCCAGCCTAGGCGCTTGGGCATACAGGAGATGATATCCAGAGGCGTGGCCATGAAAAAAACTCATGGTCGAAATGTCGCTCGGATATTTAAATGACGGCGGCATGCACCAAATAATTCCGCATGCCAAAGAATTCCAAAAACCAGTCCGAGTTCACCCATCCCGACGCACCCACCTCGGCGGCTGCGCTGAGCGCTGCCGTGCGGCTGCATCTGGGAAAGCAACTGCGTGCCCTCTATGGCGATCCCGCGGAGGAGAAGCTGCCGCGCGACCTCGCCCGTCTCGCCGACCGCGTGGCCCAGGTCATCCGTGCTCATACCGAGCCCGTCGACCAGGAGTTCATCAATGGCGTCATGGATGCATTGCCGAACCTGCGCGCCTTCGCTCTCTCCCTGACCGGGAAGGTCGATCAGGCGGAAGATCTGGTTCAGGACACCGTGCTCAAGGCCCTGACGAAGCAGGACACCTTCGAAGCCGGGACGAACCTTCAGGCCTGGCTCTTCACGATTCTGCGCAACGGCTTCTACTCGACCCACCGGAAGACCAGCCGCGAGGTCGAGGATGGGGACGGGACCCATGCGGCCAGCATGATCGCGATCCCCGACCAGGAGGATAAGCTGGCGCTTCAGGATCTCTCGAGCGCGCTCGAGAAGCTGCCGCAGGAGCAGCGCGAAGCGATCATTCTCATCGGTGCCGAAGGGATGTCCTACGAGGATGCCGCCGAGGCCCTCGGCGTGAAGGTCGGCACGATCAAGAGCCGGGTCAACAGGGCCCGCAACCGGCTCGCCGAGCTGATGGGAACGAGCCGCGCGGAGCACGACCACTCTGCTGCGCTCTGATCTCACCGGGCCAGCCGAGGATCTTTGGCTGGCCTGACACTCTCGTTCGGATCTCGACGATTCCGCACGCCGCGCCTTCCCGCCACGGTGCCTAAAATATCGGCGGCCGCACTAGCTCCTGTTTCGAACTTTTCCACAGGCTTCAAGGTTGAGCTTGGAGCTGGTGGGTGCTCGAAACCGCTCTTCTGCCAAGGAGGGGAGCATGGAACACAGGCCTCTGTCCGAACTCAGTAGCGTCGCCGACCTGAAAATTCCCGAGGAAGTTCAAGCGCAGGTCCTATCGAAGCGGGAGCGTCTCGACCGTTGGGTCGACCTGCTGGAGCAGGAGCCCGACCGTATTCTCAGGACCCTGGATGAGATTGAGTGGAAGCCGAGGGCGCAGCGTCGAGCGTTGCGCGCCGACGGCTCCGCCCTGACGGTGGCCTATTCCGACCCGGTGCTCCGTAGGGCAGGGCTCCTGAGCGACAGGTTCGGGGATGCCGTGGACTTCTTCGAGATCTCGGAGCACGACGCCCATATCGTTCTCTGCTCCTGCCATGGCGGCGAATCGATGCGCGCAGATGAAGCTGCACGCCGGGTACGCGGCATTCGCTCCCCCAGCCTCTGGGCTCTCTATTTCGGCTGGTTTCGCTAGCCGCTCGGCCGCCCTGGTTCGGGATCAGTCCTTGTAGGGATCGAACTCGCCAGGGCCGGCCATCGCGACGGCAAACGGCCGGAGCGTGTGCTCGATTCCGATCGTGCCCCTGTGATAGGCGAGTACGTCGTCGAGGCGCCGGTAGACCATCGGGCTCTCGTCCACGTCGCCCCCGCGCAGGAGAATGCCCTTTTCGCGCAGCCAAGCATCCATCTCGTCGCGGGTGAACCGGGGAGGGCGCACCCATTCTCCCGCCTTGTTCTTCTTGCCCTTAGCGTCCATGCGGCCGAAGAGGCGTCCTGCCCCATGAACGGTCGAATAGAGGCTGTCGGCGCTCTCCGGACCCTCGATTCCATGCAGGATGACCGCGTTGTCCCCCATGGATCCGCCGACGAAACCGCGCTGCCGCGGGAATGCCGGCGTCGTGCCCTTGCGGACAACCCAGTACTCCCTGCCGCCATGGCTCTCCCGCCAGACGAAGTTGTGGTGGTTGTGAACCGTGTCCGTGACCCGGCCGCCGATGATCCGACGCACGCGCTCGACCACCCATTCGCGCCCGGCATAGGCATAGAGCCCGCCGAGCTTCACGCCGGCAATGTAGCTGCGCCCGAGATCGCTATCCTGATGGACGAGGGCGGGATCGACCTCCATCCCGTCCTTCGCCCCGACCAAGGCAAGGTGTTTCGTGGTGATCTTGTGGCCAAGCCCTCTGGAGCCGAAATGCACCCCGATCCAGACATAACCTTCCTCGTCTTCGAATAGGTCGACGTAATGATTGCCGGACCCCACCGTCCCGAGCTGTCCCGATGCCAGCTTCTTGAGGTCTCGGACGCCGGCCTCCTCCCAGAGGGGGGATTCGAACAACTCATGGTCCACCGTGACGGCGTTCTTCTGCCCGATGCCGAAGCTGATGGCGCGTCCGATGTCAGAAAGGATGCGCCCCGCCTGGGCGGCGACCTCCTCGTAGCGGGTGTCGAGCCGGACAGCCATGTTCCCGCATGCGATGTCGAACCCGACCCCACTGATGGAGACATGCTCCTCGTAGGCGATCACGCCGCCGATCGGATGCGCGTAGCCAAGGTGTCCGTCTGCGCAGAGCACGCCTTTGGCGGCGCTCCCGACCTCCATGCACCGGTCCAGCTGCCGGATCGTCTTCTCGTCATGCTCGCCAAAGATTCGGGTCTTTGCCGTCAAGATGTATCTCCCGGTTAGGGGCGGTTGTACCGCTCGCGCAGGCGCTCGATCTCGCGCTGCAGGGCATCGAGGCCACGCGCAACGTCCCTGCCCATGTTCTCGACGACGCCCGTTCCGGCGGCCACGTCCGGGCAATCCAGTGTCCCGTCCCGTCGGTGCCGGGGTGAGATGCCCCCTTGAGGGGTGAGCAGGTAGGCGCAGCCCGTATCCTCGTCCCGCCAGACGACGGGCTGGTCGAGAGCGGCAGCCGGATATGCCGACAGAATAAGGATGGGAAGGGCGCACCAACGGAGAAACATGGTCACGGCGAAAGCTCCAAAATGAACCTGTCCGTCCAGGGAATGCCAGCCCGCCGGCCCGTGTTCCTGCCAGCCGGCCCGCTACCATCCGTCAATTTGACTTCCCTTCCGGTTTAGGGGACATCACGCGGTTTGATCGACCTGTGCCGATGGGATATCCCGTCAGAACGCAGGATTGCCCGCCCCGGAGTCATCGATGGACGGTTCTGTCCCCCAGCCGCGGATGTCGTTGCGCTATCTCTCCGTGGCCCAGCTCACGAGCGTGGTCGAGCGGAGCCATGCCCGGCTCTGCGCCGTCCTCGTCCTGCTGTCGCTCGTCTGCTTCCTGCCGGGCTTCACAACCCTTCAGCCCATGGACCGGGACGAGCCGCGCTATGCCCAGGCTTCCAAGCAGATGCTGGAATCCGCCGATCTCGTGGACATCCGCTTCCAGGACGAGGCCCGGCACAAGAAGCCGGTGGGCATCTACTGGATGCAGAGCGCGAGCGTTGCCATTGGGCAGGCTCTGGGAGTGTCCGAGGCGCGGACAACCATCGGGCTCTACCGAGTCCCATCGCTGCTCGGGGCGATCGCGACGGTTCTGCTGACCTACTGGGCCGCTTTGGGGTTCTTCGGGCGACGAGGGGCGTTCCTGACCGCGGCCCTGATGGCAACCTGCGTGATTCTCATGGTGGAGGCGCGCCTCGCCAAGACGGACGCCATGCTGACCGCCTGCTCGGTGGCTGTGATGGGTGGGCTCGCGAGGGCCTATCTGAGCCGCGGCGCCGGGGTCCTGCCCCGGAGGGCCCTGCTGATCTTCTGGACCGGGTTCGCCTTGGGCATCCTCATCAAGGGCCCCTTGGTCATCATGTTCGCAGGTCTTGCCGCCGCGGTCCTGGCGTATAAGGAGCGCTCGGCGCGTTGGCTTCTCACGCTGCGGCCTTGGATTGGCGCCCTTTTCACCCTGGCGGTCGTGCTGCCGTGGTTCGTCGCCATCGCCCTCAAGACCGGCGGCGCCTTCTATTCCGAGGCGGTCGGGCACGACATGCTCGGCAAGGTCGGGACGGCGCAGCGCTACCATTGGGCGCCCCCCGGTTTCTATCTGATCTCGTTCTTCGCCACGTTCTGGCCCGGCGCTGTCCTGGCTGCCATTGCAGTGCCATTTGCCTGGAAACATCGCCGGGAGGAACCGGTCGCCTTCGTGCTTGCCTGGCTCATCCCTTCCTGGATCGTTTTCGAGGCCGTGCCGACCAAGCTGCCGCACTACACACTGCCTCTGCTGCCGGCGGTGGCCATCATCACGGTCATGGCCATCTCGCGCCATTTCGTGGGACCGCATCGGCCGGCGGCCAAGCTGGCAACCGTGCTGATTCCATTCATCCCGGTCGGTCTGACCATCGGCCTTTCGGTGGTCGGCTGGGCTTTCGACGGAATGCCGCCCTTCCGGGCCCTTCCATTCCTCGCGATCTCCTCGGTACTGGCCCTCGGGGCCTGGTGGCTCTTCGTCAGAAGCCGGCTGGTCCCGGCCCTATGGGCCAGCTTCATCTCGGCAGCCTTCCTATCCATCGGTGTTTTCGGGTTCGCGCAGCTCGATCTGCGCTCCCTCAAGATCTCGGACCGTTTGGCCGAGGTTGCCCGCAACGTCCCGTGCGAGAGCCCGCAGGTCGCAACCCTCGGCTACCGGGAACCCAGTCTCGTCTTCCTGACCGGTACGAACCTCGACATGGTCGAGACAGGGGCCGAGGCGTCGGCGTTCCTGCGGCGGGGCGGGTGCCGGGTCGTTTTCGTGGAGAAACGATACGAGACGGAGTTCCGGGCGGAGAACGCGCGTCTGAAGCAGCAGCCCGCCCTCTCGACCCGGATCCAGGGATTCAATATCAACAGCGGTCGGCGGGTCGATATCGCGGCCTATGCGACGGGCTTCTAGCCTAGATGGCGATTGTGAAGAGGCGGCCAGAGATGGCCCGTAACGGATGACTGACCTTTCTCCGGGGCCCCGCATCAGCGTCGTGGTGCCCGTCAAGAACGAGGCGCTCAACATTCTCCCGCTGGTGGAGGAGATCGAGCGCGCCTGCGCGTCGCTCTCGCCCTTCGAGGTGATCTATGTGGATGACGGCTCGACCGACGCGACCGGGGACGAGGTTCGAAAAGCCCGGGCGACACGGCCCTGGCTGCGACTCGTTCGACATGAGGCGAGCTGCGGGCAGAGTGCCGCGGTCCGGACCGGCGTCCACGCGGCCCGGGGGCCTATCGTTATCACCCTCGACGGGGACGGGCAGAATGACCCGGCCTTCATACCGGAGCTCGTGGCGGCCCTGGACGATCCTCAAATCGCCCTCGTCGCCGGGCAGCGGGTCGGCAGGAAGGACGGCACCTATAAGAAATGGCAGTCCCGGATCGCCAACGGCGTGCGCGGGAGGATCCTGAAGGACGGGACGCGTGATACGGGATGCGGCCTCAAGGCGTTTCGACGCGACGTCTACCTGCGGCTTCCCTATTTCGATGCCCTGCACCGCTTCATGCCGGCTTTGGTCAAGCGCGAAGGGTATCGGATTGCTCATGTGGACGTGGTCGACCGGCCCCGGCATGCCGGCCGGTCGAATTACGGGATGTTCGACCGCCTTTGGGTCGGCATCCTTGATTTAGCCGGAGTCTGGTGGTTGATCCGCCGCCGCCGCCGCGTTCCCGCTGCTCAGGAAATCGTCTGATGTTAATGCGCCTTTCTCACGATCTGGGACTCTATTTCTATGACCTGGTGGTCGCCCGGTTCGACCTTTGGGCCGCCTTCGGCGTTCTGGCCCAGTTTGTCTTCGGGGCCCGTTTCATTGTGCAGTGGATCGCGAGCGAGAAGGCAGAAAAGAGCGTGATTCCCGTCGGATTCTGGATGCTGTCGATTTCCGGCGGGCTGATGACCCTGGTCTACGGCTTCGCCCGCAGCGACATCGTCATCATTTTGGGGCAGGCGTTTTCGATCTTCATCTATGTTCGCAACCTGATGTTGATCGCGAAAGAGAAGCGAAAACTTGCCGCTACGGCAGTTTCCGGGTCCCAAGTGGAGGCTCCGGCAGCTTAAGGGTCACCGGAGCCTGAAAGAATCTACGCTGCCTTGGCGTCCGTCTCGCGAAGGCGGGCGAGCCCGGCATCCAGGTCCCGCTTCAGGTCCTCCAGGTCCTCGAGGCCGATGTGGAAGCGCAGGGCGTGGCCGCCGGGCTCCCATGCGGTTGCCGTCCGATAGGTGGCGCAGTTGAAGGGGATCACAAGGCTCTCGAACCCGCCCCAGGAATAACCCATTCCGAACAGCGACAGTCCGTCGAGCATGGCCGCGAGTGCTCGGTCGGAGAAGGGCTTCAGGATAACCGAGAAGAGGCCCGACGAACCCTTGAAGTCGCGCTTCCAGATCTCGTGACCGGGATAGCTTTCGAGAGCCGGGTGCAGGACCCTTGCCACCTCCGGGCGAGCCTCGAGCCAGCGGGCCATCTCCAAGGCCTGGTTCCCGTGCTCCCTCAGGCGAAGGGCCATGGTGCGAAGGCCCCGCAGACCCAGGAACACGTCTTCCGGTCCCGGGCACATGGCAAAGGAATCGTAGGTTTCACGCAGGCGCTTGAAGCAGCGCTCATTGGCCGACACCATGCCGAGCAGCAGGTCGGATCCCCCGCTCAGGTATTTGGTGCCGGCCTCGATGGCGATGTCCACCCCGCGTTCGTGAGGCGGGAAGAGCAGGGGGGTCGCCCAGGTGTTGTCCATGAGGACGACGGCCCCATGACGGTGCGCCACCTCGGCGATGGCGGGGATGTCCTGCATCTCGAGGGACTGGGAACCTGGTGCCTCCGTGAACACCGCAGTGGTGTTCGGTCGGATGAGAGCCTCGATCCCTGGGCCGATCTGCGGGTCGTAATAGGTGGTTTCCACACCAAAATTCTTGAGTACGCCGTTGCAGAATTGCCGGGTCGGCAGGTAGACCGAGTCCGTCATCAGAAGATGGTCGCCTGCTTTCAGGAATGACATTAGGGCAACCGTAACGGCGGCGAGCCCCGATGGAGCAAGCACGGTTCCGGCGGCGCCGGTCAATTCCGTCCAGGCGACTTCAAGGGAGTTGGTGGTCGGCGTCCCTTTCGTCCCATAGGAATATCGCCCGCGCCGGTGCAGCAGATCGTCGGTCGTCGCATACAGGACGGTCGAGCCGCGGTAGATCGGCGTATTGATGAATCCGTGCTGCTCGAACGGCTCCCGTCCGGCATGCACGAGGCGGGTTCGTTCGGATAGGTTTTGGGGCTTTGGAGGGAGTTTTGACATCGCTTCAAGGGCTTGCTGAGGAGATTCCGATCTGAGACCGGGCAGCTCCTGCCGTCAAGTCAGGCAAGAAATGCCTTCCATCAAGACTTGACCAGTGATTAATCATGGAATGTGATGGATCCCGATGCCGTCTCAGCCGAGGCGGCGTGGACCGGTCTATCCGGGGCCCGGCTGGGGGGTCATAACCATAAGCGGCCGAGCCAAGTCGAACTATTGGGAGAAGATACAAACATGAAAAAGGCTCTCGTATCGATTGCCTTCGGCCTGACAGCCAGCCTGCTCGCGACGGGCGCATCCGCCCAGGCGACGCTCAACAGCGTGAAGCAGAAGGGCTTCCTGACCTGCGGCTCGAACACGGGTCTCGCCGGTTTCGGCCAGCCGGACGCTCAGGGCAACTGGACCGGGCTGGACGTCGATTTCTGCCGCGCCATCGCAGCAGCCATCTTCGACGATCCGACCAAGGTTCGCTTCATTCCGCTCGCCGCCAAGGACCGTTTCACGGCCCTCCAGTCGGGCGAAGTGGACGTGCTGTCCCGCAACTCCACCATGACGATGTCGCGCGACACCCAGCTCGGCCTCGACTTCCCGGCGATCAACTACTTCGACGGTCAGGGCTTCATGGTCCGCAAGAAACTCGGCGTTTCCTCCGCCAAGGAGCTGAACGGCGCCTCGATCTGCACCCAGCAGGGCACCACCACCGAGCTGAACCTCGCCGACTACTTCCGTGCCAACAACATGAAGTACGAAGTGGTGGCATTCGCCACCTCGGACGAGACGTTCAAGGCCTATGACGCCGGCCGCTGCGACGCCTTCACGACCGACGCTTCGGGCCTCTACGCCGAGCGTTTGCGCGCCTCGGCTCCGGACGATCATATCGTTCTGCCCGAGATCATCTCGAAGGAGCCGCTTGGCCCGGCCGTCCGCCACGGTGACAACCAGTGGGGCGATATCGTCCGCTGGACCCACAACGCCATGCTGAACGCGGAAGAGCTCGGCGTGACAAAGGCCAATGTCGACCAGATGAAGACCTCCGAGAACCCGGAGATCAAGCGTCTTCTCGGTACGGAAGGCAAGTTCGGCGAGGCCGTCGGCCTGACCAACGACTGGGCCGTGCGCATCATCAAGCAGGTGGGCAACTACGGCGAAGTGTTCGAGAAGAACGTCGGCGAAGGCTCCCGCCTGAAGATCAAGCGCGGCCAGAATGCGCAGTGGACGAAGGGCGGCCTGCAGTACGGCATCCCGATCCGCTAAGCTGAAGAAGATGGGGCGTCCGGACATTCCGGGCGCCCCTCTCAGACACGAACAACAAAAAGCCGCCCGTTCATGGGATTATGCATACCGTGAACAGGGGAGGACGGCTGGGCATAAATAAAAAAGCCGTCAGAGGATGAACTCAGTGCAAACCGTTGTCAGTCAGACATCGCCCCCCAAAAAATCGTTCCTATACGATCCCAAGGTCCGTGGGATCTTCTACCAGGTCGTTCTCGTTCTCGCGATCGTCTATCTCTTCTACGTCGCCGCTACGAATGCCGTCGAGAACCTGCAGCGCGCCAAGATCGCCTCGGGATTCGGCTTCCTCAACAACACCGCGGGCTTCGACATCAGCCAGACGCTGATCCAGTTCAGCGCAGCCGGCGGGACCTATGGCGACGCGTTCATCGTCGGCCTCCTCAATACCCTGGTCGTTTCCGCGATCGGCATCTTCTTCACCACGATCTTGGGCTTTCTGATCGGTATCGCGCGCCTGTCCAAGAACTGGATGGTGGCCAAGGTTGCCATGGTGTACGTGGAGGTGCTGCGCAACATCCCGCTGCTGGTGCAGCTGCTGTTCTGGTACATCGCAGTCCTCGGAACCCTGCCGCAGCCGCGCAACTCCCTTGAGATGGGCGCTGGGTTCTACCTGAACTCGCGCGGTCTCTTCATGGCCAAGCCCGTCTGGGGCAGCAATATCTCGGTTGTCGTTGCGGCCCTTGTAATCGGCCTCGTCGGGACCTTCGTGTACCGCCGCTGGGCCAAGGCGCAGCAGGAGCAGACCGGGCGGCAATACCCTGTGGGGAAGGTCACCTTGGGCTTGGTCCTCGGCCTACCCGTCCTGACCTGGATCGTCCTTGCCGTGACGGGAGCCAACCCGATCACCTTCGAATTGCCGCGCAAGGGAACGTTCAATCTGACGGGCGGCATGCAGATCCTGCCGGAATTCGTGGCGCTGCTCCTGGGTCTCGTCACCTATACGGCCGCCTTTATCGCCGAGGTCGTCCGCGCTGGCATCCTGGCCGTGTCGAAGGGGCAGTCGGAAGCGGCAGGCTCCCTCGGCCTCACGCCGGGACAGACCCTGCGTCTGGTGGTGATCCCCCAGGCCATGCGCGTCATCGTTCCGCCGCTGACCAGCCAATACTTGAACCTGACGAAGAACTCCTCCCTGGCTGTCGCTATCGGCTATCCCGACCTCGTGCAGGTCTTCATGGGAACCGTGCTGAACCAGACGGGCCAAGCCATCGAGGTGGTCGTCATCACCATGGGCGTCTACCTGACAATCAGCCTCGTGACGTCGTTCATCATGAACATCTACAATCGCCGCGTGGCGATCGTCGAGCGGTAGGAGATCGCATGAGCACCGCCGTCGACATTCCCCGTTTCGTCCGCGCCAAGCAGGTGGAGGCGCTGCCTCCGCCCAACCTGGCCCGCGGGCCCATCGCGTGGGTTCGTGAGAACCTCTTTTCCGGCCCCTTCAACACCATCCTGACCCTGGTGGTGTTCTACCTCCTGTACGTCGCCGTTCCTCCACTGGTGAGATTTCTGTTCATCGATGCGGTTTGGACCGGTACCGATCGGGCTGCCTGCCGGGCCGATACGGGCGGCAGCGAAACCGGCGCCTGCTGGGCGTTCATCTGGGACAAGATCAACTACTTCATCTATGGCTCCTATACGGTGTCCGAGCGGTGGCGGGTCGACATCTTCTTCGCGCTTCTGGCCATCGGGGTCGCCTGGTTGCTATGGCTCAGGGCGCCGCGCAGGGATCTAGGAGCGGTTTATTTCTTCTGGATCTTCCCGGTCGTCTCCTACGTGCTTCTGACGGGCGGCAATGCCGATTTCGGCCTGCGCTTCTGGATGGGGTTTGCGATCTTCGGCGCGCTGGTGATTGCCCTGTTCGCTTTCTTCGCGGCACTGCTCAAGACCGCCATGCGTCCCGCCCTCATCATGGGCGGCGGCATCGTCGCGGTGATCGGCATTACCCTCGCCGTCGTCGATATCGATTTCGGCCTCGCCCATGTGCCCACCTCCTTGTGGGGCGGCGTTCTCGTGACGCTGCTGGTCGCGACTGTCGGCATCGTGGTCTCGCTGCCCTTCGGCATCGTCCTTGCTCTGGGGCGGCGCTCGAAGCTACCCATCGTGCGCATGGCCTCGGTGATCTTCATCGAGTTCGTCCGCGGCGTGCCGCTGATCACGGTGCTGATCATGGCCAACACCATGCTGCCGCTGTTTCTTCCGGGCGACATGACGGTGGACCGCTTGCTCCGGCCCCTCATCGGCACTGCGCTCTTCGCCTCCGCCTACATGGCCGAGGTCGTCCGCGGTGGCCTCCAGGCCATGCCGAAGGGGCAGTACGAAGGCGCCATGTCGCTGGGACTCAACTACCCGCAGATGATGACCCTCATCATCCTGCCCCAGGCCCTGCGGATCGTCATTCCCGGCATCGTGAACACCTTCATCGGCCTGTTCAAGGACACGTCGCTGGTGGCCATCGTTGGTATCTTCGATCTGGTGAAGACTATTGAAGCCTCCCGCATCGACCCGAACTGGGCGGCTCCGACGATCGGCATCACGGGCTATGCCTTCGCGGCTCTGTTCTACTTCATCTTCTGTTTTGGCATGTCGCGGTACTCGCTGGGAGTCGAGCGGCGCCTTGCGGCTGGTCAGAAACGGTAAACACACATGGCAACGACACTTTCATCCCAAACCATCCGCTCCGTCGACGTCGACCCGAAAGCCGAGGCCGCGGTCCAGATGATCGACGTGCACAAGTGGTACGGAGAGTTCCACGTCCTGCGCGACATCAATCTCAACGTGCGGCGCCGCGAGCGAATCGTGATCTGCGGTCCCTCGGGCTCCGGCAAGTCCACGATGATCCGCTGCATCAACCG
>NZ_JAGPUP010000553.1:0-99424 GCF_018069605.1 Microvirga sp. HBU67558
AAGGTGATCGCCTCCGCGTTCGCCGATCTCGGCTTCGACGTGGATATCGGCCCGCTCTTCGCGACACCCGCGGAGGCGGCCCGCCAGGCGATCGAGAACGACGTCCACATCATCGGCGTGTCGTCGCTGGCGGCCGGCCATCTCACGCTGGTGCCGGAGCTCAAGGGGGAACTCGCGAAGTACGGCCGCGACGACATCATGATCGTGGTGGGCGGCGTGATCCCGCCACAGGACTTCGACGCCCTTCATCAGGCCGGAGCTTCGGCGATCTTCCCGCCCGGCACCGTCATCGCCGATGCGGCCGTGAACCTGATCGACGACCTCAACCGGCGCCTCGGCTACGGGCCGAAGCAGGCGGCGGAGTAGCGCCGCCCGGGGTGGATCGTCACTGCGCTCGCACCCGGTGCCGCAGGCATTGGCGGATCTCTCAAGTCTTCACCGTTAACACTGCCTTCATCATCGACCGCGAATAGGTACTTCCACCTAATTGCCCGCCCTCCGATCCATGAGAAACATGTCTCAAAGACCAAGTTTTTCATTGATCACTTTGCGGAGCACCGATGTCGGTCAATCTCGACGGATATTCACTGACTTTCTCTGACGAATTCGCCGGCTCCTATCTCGATACGTCGATCTGGGGCACGCAATACTGGTGGGGCGGCCGCACGATCGCGAGCAATGGCGAGATGCAGTATTTCGCCGACCGCTCGACGCCCGTCATTCGGCAGAACCCGGCACTCGATCCCTTCTCCATCGTGGCGGATCCGATAGAAGCCGGGGACGGCATCCTGACGATCACGGCGCGGCCCTCGCCCGATCCAGGTCTGACCGACGGGCTCCCCTACGTGTCGGGACTCATCAACACCCATGGCACCTTCTCGCAGACCTACGGGTATTTCGAGATTTCGGCCCAGGTGCCGTCGGGCCAGGGATTATGGCCCGCCTTCTGGCTTCTGCCGCAGAGCGGCAACTGGCCGCCGGAGATCGACGTTCTGGAACTCCTCGGCCACGACCCCGCAACCTACTATGTCGGGTCTCACTGGACCGACAGCCGCGGCGGCCATTTCTACGACACGCAGGGCATCTCCGCCGGGGTCGATCCTTCGCAGGACTTCCACGCCTACGGCACGATGTGGACAGCCGATGCCATCACCTTCTATCTCGACGGGACGGCGGTCTACTCCATGCAGACGCCTGCGGGCATGAGCGAGCCCATGTATCTGCTCGCCGGACTGGCCGTCGGCGGCAACTGGCCGGGCGCGCCCGACGAGACGACCCGGTTCCCGGCGGAGTTCAAGATCGACTACATCCGCGCCTGGTCGCTCGACACGCCATCGTCGATTCCGACGACCACGCCCAGCCTGAAGGGAACCTCCGGGGCCGACCTTCTCGTCGGCGACGCGAATGCGAATGCCTTGAACGACATCGTCTTCGCCTATAGCGGCAACGACACGCTCGAGGGCCTGAGAGGCAACGACACCCTGGCGGGCGGCCATGGGGCCGACACGTTCCTCTACCGGACAGGGCCGAGCGGAAACGACGTCATCGTCGACTTCGACCCCATGAGCGGCGACGCGGTTCGCGTCACGAAGGCCATCCTGGGCCAGAAGAATTTCTCCGGCCTCTACCGGATGATCAAGGACAACCCGGCCGGCGATGCGGTCCTCAAGCTGGCGGATGGCGGCTCCATCACGTTCGAGGGCGTCAGCAAGGCGCAGCTCGGTTACGACGACTTCTTCATCGTGTGACCTTGCCGCGGGCGGGCACGGCGTCGTGCTACGACCGCTCGATCGCCCGCTTGATCACCTGCTGCACGTCCTTGTTCGTCAGGAACAGGTCGTGGTTGATGATGCCGCCGCCGAACTCCGAGGCGTCGGCCACGCGCACGCCGAGGGATTCGAGCCGCTCGCGATCGGCCGCGCCGGCCCGGATAATGCCGCCTGCAAGACGGCTCGAAACGGCGAGCGCCCGGTCGTTGGTGGAGCTGATGACCGTGATCTTCTTCGCGTCGGGCCCGAGACGTTCGAGGCCGCGGGCGAAGAGGTCGATGTCGATGTCGGGGGCTGCCAGCACCACGGCGCCGATGCGGTCCATGGCGTTCTCACCGCCCGAGGCGCGCAGCATCCGCAGGGTCTCGAGGGTGAGAAGGGTGCCCATGCTGTGGGCCACGATGTGGATCCGCCCGCCGCTCGGGGTCTTGGCGATGGCGGTCAGCAGATCCTCGAGAGCGTCGCGGGACCACATGGCGCTTTCGCGATCGGCCACATAGCTGAAGGTCGAGGCTGCGGACGGCCAGGTGAACAGGCCCGTGACCCCGGCGAACTTGATGCCCTCAGACAGGTCGATGGTCGACGTCGCGGCCGTCTCGAAGCTCTCGCGATAGCCGTGAATGTAGAGCAGCAGGTTGTGCCCGAAGGCCGCCTGGGCGAAGGCCTGAGCGGCATTGCTGTGATCGACGTTCTCGACCTTCGCGATGCTCCAGCCGCTGCTCCCGATGAAGGAATCCGACGGCGGCTTCAGGCGCGCTTCCGCGAAGACGAGGTCCGCCGAGCGCTCGCTGCTGAACCAGGGCTTCTTCGGCGGATCGCCCACCGGCAGCCGCGTGGTCGCCACGAGGAGTTTCGGATCCCGGGCGAGACCGACCTGCGACGAGACCGGGCTGGTGAGGGCCGAGTCCTCTCCGAGGCATCCGGACAGGGCAAGGCCGGCAAGGCAGACGAGAGCAAGGCGCGAAAAGGGAAAGAGCATGAGGCCGGGTTTCAAGAGACAAGGGGGCAACGCTGTTTTGTCCTCGATCATGGCATGCGCAAGGCAGAGGACCGTCGATGACCCGTTCAAGCAGGAAGACGGTAAACCAAAGGTGAACGACGGCGTCCCCGTGTCGCCTTGATGGTGCGCCGGCGCATCCGTACTTTTGCGTGATGCTTGCCTTCCTGTCCCGTGTCTTCCTCGTCATTGTCGGCCTGTTTGTCCTGCCTCTCGGGGCTCATGCGCTCTGGTGGGCGATGCGCGACGACGTGGCGCCGAGCTGGCGCGCGGCGGATTGGTCGAGCGCGAAGCTGCTGCCGGCCGCATCCGAAGCGCCTCAGGCCGTCGTGGCCGTCTATGCGGCGCGGGTCGGCCGCTGGCGCGGCATCTTCGCCCACCACACCTGGGTGGTCGTGAAGGAGGCCGGCGCACGCACCTATACCCGCTACGACAAGGTCGGCTGGGGCAGCCCAGTCCGCACCAACGGCTGGGCGCCGGACGGCCGCTGGTTCGGCAACGCGCCGCATCCGGTCGTCCTGATCGAGGGAGAGGCGGCGGAACGGCTGATCCCGCAGGTGCGCCAGGCGGTGGCGAGCTATCCCTACCAGACCTTCGGCGCCTACAACGCTTGGCCGGGTCCGAACTCGAACACCTTCGTGGCCCATGTGATGCGGTCTGTCCCGGAACTCGGCGCGGCGCTCCCGCCGACGGCCCTCGGCAAGGACTGGCAGCCGTGGCGGGACATGGTCGGCCTGACGCCAAGCCGCACAGGCATCCAGATCTCGCTCGGCGGCTATGCGGGCCTCGCGCTCGGCTGGGTTGAAGGCATCGAGATCGATTTCATGGGGCTCGTCGCCGGCATCGACCTGCGCCGCCCCGCCGTCAAGATTCCCGCCTGGGGACGAATCGGCATGGACCCGATCACCTGGTGAACGCGGCACCGAGACGCTTCCCGTCTCGCTGAGCGAATCGTTCGACGCAGACCCGGAGGGCCGCGTCAGCGAAATCCGAGTCCACTTTTGCGCACGATGCGCTAAAGCTCTCCCATGACCGGGGGCTCGCAGCGAAAGACGGAGATTACGGCCGAAGCCGTGGCAGGGGGCGACCGCGCTGCGCTCGCGCGCGCCATCACCCTGATGGAATCGCGCCGCCAGGATCATCGCGAGGCGGCCCGCGCGCTCCTGCAGACGCTGATGCCCCGCACCGGCCGGGCGGTGCGCATCGGAATCACCGGAGTGCCTGGCGTCGGCAAGTCCACCACCATCGATACCTTGGGGGCGATGCTCACAGAACGAGGGCACAAGGTTGCCGTTCTGGCGGTGGACCCCTCCTCCACCCGCACGGGCGGCGCGATCCTCGGCGACAAGACCCGCATGGCCCGGCTCGCGGCCGATCCCAACGCCTTCATCCGCCCCTCGCCGTCCTCCGGCACCCTGGGCGGCGTCGCGGCCAAGACCAGGGAGACCATGCTGCTCTGCGAGGCGGCCGGCTTCGACGTGATCCTGGTCGAGACGGTGGGGGTCGGACAATCCGAAACAGCGGTCGCGGACCTGACCGATTTCTTCCTCGTGCTCATGCTGCCCGGCGCGGGCGACGAACTTCAGGGGATCAAGAAAGGCATCCTGGAGCTCGCCGACCTGATCGCCGTCAACAAGGCGGACGACGCGGGCGCGAAGGCCAAGGCGGCCGCCGCCGAGTACAAGGCCGCGCTGCACATCCTGGCGCCGGCCTCCGCCACCTGGACGCCGCCCGTGCTCACGATCTCGGGACTGACAGGCCAAGGGCTCGACGAGGTCTGGGACAAGGTGAAGGACCATCGCGCACGCCTGGAGGCCACGGGGGAGCTCGCCGCCAAACGCCGGGCACAAGACACGAAATGGATGTGGGCCCTCGTCCATGAGCGCCTGTACGAGCGCCTGCACCACGATCCCGCTCTGCGCCGGCGCGTGCCGGAGCTCGAACGGGCCATCGCGGACGGCACCCTGTCGCCGACCGCTGGGGCGATCGAGATCGCGACGCTGCTGGGACTCTAGCGCCAGCCATGCTCACAGGTCCACGCCCTCACCGGCCTTATGCCGGTGGCTCCACACCTCTCCGGCGCAGCACTCTTCCGAGCGGGATAGCCGGGACGAGCCCGGCCATGACGTGACGAGCCAATGAATCCTGACGCCCCTATCCGGAATTCCACCTGATCTTGCGCGCGAAAACCGCTTCACTGGATAGGTGCCCGACGGGCACCCGCAAGAGCGAACCGCGTCGTGATCGATCGGCTGCATCAGCTGCCCATTTTCATGGGCGCCGTCATCGTGTGCCTTTTCTTCCTGGTGCCGACCCTGATCGGTTCGGTGCTGCTGCAGCCTGCGGTCGGACGCCTCCTGCGCGACGAGCGGGACCCGAACACGATCGTCGGTCTGCTCCTGAACGCCTTCACCCTCTATTACGGCGTTCTCCTCGCGCTGCTCTCGATCGCGGTTTTCGACAATTACGGTAAGGCGGAGGATGCGGTCGGGCGGGAGGCGTCCAGCGTCATCGCCCTCTACCGCACCTTCAGCGGCTATCCGGAACCCCTCCGTACCGCCCTGTCGGACAATCTTCGCCAATATGTGGACGAGGAAACCGGCCCGGGCTGGTCGTTCCAGCGCAGCAACCAGGCATCGACCCGTGGAACGCTGCTGGTGGACCAGCTGAGTCGCCAACTCATGGCCTTCAGGCCCAATCGGGATGCAGGCGAGGACCTGATCCATCAGGCCGCCCTGCGGATCTTTGAGGACTTCATCGAGCAGCGCCGCCTGCGCATCCAGGCGGCCGGGACCAGCGTGCCCAAAGTGATCTGGTCGGTCGTCCTGGCGGGCGCCGCCCTGAACGTCTTCATCCTCTGGCTGTTCGACCTGAAGCGGACGACGCATTTCCTGCTGGGAGGCGTCCTCATGATCTTCGTCGGGCTGGTCGTCTACATGGTGGGCGTCCTCGACCGGCCGTTCCATGGCGCGCATGGGCTCAAGCCCGACGACCTCCTCCACGCCCGCCAGCAGATGAATCCGAGACCGTGAGACCCGGCTTAGATCGCTCCCAGGACCTCGGAGGCCAGGCGGATCCGCCCGACCTCGATCCCGTTCCAGTTCTTGAACACGGGCTGAGCCAGCTCCTCGACGGCCCGGCGCTCCCCGGTGTCCAGGTTGAGGAAGCGCAGCACGAGACCGGCCATCATGGCCTCGGCCGCGCGGCTGTTGCCGTCCTCGGCCTTCAGGGCAACTCCGTAGCCGAGGTCGGGAAAGGACGCGCAATAGACGCCCTCGGCCCCGACCTTCACGAAGGCGCGCTCGCCGAGAAGCTCCATCAGCCTGGTGTCGAAGCGGCCCGTGCCGGCGACCATGAAGGGGTGGCGTGCCACGGCCCGGCGGATCCAAGCGGAGGCGGCTCTTCCATCACCCGGAAGGCCACTCCCGGTGCCGAACCGGGCGAAGCCGAACGCGAGCGAGGGCAGCGGGATCGCATAGGTAGGGATCGAGCAGCCGTCGATGCCGCTCTTCTCGACCGTGTGGCAGGCGCCGGTGATCTCCTCCAGGGCTTCGCGCACGCTGCGCTGCACCGGGTGGTCCGCCAGCACGTAGCCCTTCGGGTTCTGCCCCTGACCGCAAGCCAGGCAGACGAAGCCCGCATGCTTGCCAGAGCAGTTGTTGTGGAGCGCGCTCGGAGTGCCGCCCGAGGCGGCGAGCGCCCGGTTCGCCGCCTCACCCATGGGCCAGTGCACGCCGCATTCCAGGCAGCCGGCATCCTGCCCGGCCTTGGCCAGCATGGCCTTGGCGGTCGCCACATGCTCGGGCTCGCCCGAATGGGACGCGCAGGCCAGCGCGATCTCTTCGTCGGTCAGCCCGTATTTGTCCGCAATGCCGCTCTCGACCAGCGGCATCGCCTGAAGCGCTTTCACGGCGGAGCGCGGAAAAACGCGCCTGTCGACATCGCCAATCGACAGAACTGTGGCCCCTTCGGAATCCACCACCGAGACGCTGCCCCTGTGGCGCGACTCGACCAGGTTCCCGCGGGTGACCTCGACAAGAAAAGGATTGTTCATCAATGCCCCGTTTGAAAAGCGGCGGTGTTGTGGAGGCACTTATTCCAGAAGTCAAAGGGGGCATTGTTGCAAAAGCCAAAAATGGTGCCCCGGAATGGTCTGCCGGCGCGGGTTGCTGTGAAGCCCGCGCCACTCTAAACCCAAGGTTGGAACAAACAGGGAGTCTCTGATGCGTGTTGCGATGATCGGAGCGGGCTATGTGGGGCTGGTGTCGGGCGCCTGCTTTGCTGATTTCGGGCACGAGGTCTGCTGCGTCGACAAGGAGCCGGCCAAGATCGAGGCGCTCAACCGGGGCGCGATCCCCATCTTCGAGCCGGGCCTGGACGATCTCGTGGCCAAGAACGTGCGCGAGGACCGCCTGACCTTCACCACCGATCTGGCGCAGGCCGTCAAGAGCGCACAGGCCGTGTTCATCGCGGTCGGCACCCCGTCCCGGCGCGGCGACGGCCATGCGGACCTGTCCTATGTCTACCAGGCCGCCCGCGACATCGCGGCCGCCATGGACGGCTACACCGTGGTGGTGACCAAATCGACCGTGCCGGTGGGCACCGGCGACGAGGTCGAGCGCATCATCCGCGAGACCCGGCCCGAGGCCGAGTTCGCCGTGGTGTCGAACCCGGAGTTCCTGCGCGAAGGTGCAGCGATCGCCGATTTCAAGCGCCCGGACCGCATCGTGGTGGGCACTGAGGACGAGCGCGCCAAGGACGTGATGACCGAGCTCTACCGCCCGCTCTACCTCAACCAGTCTCCCCTGCTCAGCATGTCCCGGCGCACGGCCGAGCTGACCAAGTATGCCGCCAACGCGTTCCTGGCCACCAAGATCACCTTCATCAACGAGATCGCCGATCTGTGCGAGCAGGTGGGCGCCAACGTGCAGGACGTGGCCCGCGGCATCGGCCTCGACAACCGGATCGGGGCGAAGTTCCTTCATGCCGGCCCGGGCTATGGCGGCTCGTGCTTTCCCAAGGACACGCTGGCCCTGATCAAGACCGCGCAGGACCACGAGGCGCCGATGCGCATCGTCGAGACGGTGGCGGCGGTCAACAGCCAGCGCAAGCGCGCCATGGGCCGCAAGGTGATCGCCGCCTGCGGCGGCTCGGTGCGCGGCAAGACCGTGGCGGTGCTCGGCCTGACCTTCAAGCCCAACACCGACGACATGCGCGATGCGCCCTCCATCGACGTGATCACGGCGCTCCAGGACGCCGGAGCACGGGTGAAAGCCTATGATCCGGAAGGCATGGAGGCGGCCCGGTCGGTGCTGACCGACGTGGCCTATGCCCGGGATGCCTACGATTGCGCCCGCGGGGCCGACGCCCTGGTGCTGGTGACCGAGTGGGACACGTTCCGGGCCCTGGACCTGTCGCGCCTGAAGGCGACGCTTGCCGCCCCGGTGGTGGTGGACCTGCGCAACGTCTACCGCCCCGAGGAGATGCGCCGCCACGGCTTCGCCTATGTGAGCATCGGACGGGGCTGAGGACGGCCCTAGGACCTTCGGCCGTGCCCTCCCCGTATCACCGGGACAAGCCCGGCCATGACGCCGTGTCAGGTTGAACCACAGAGGTTCTCACCGGCGTGCTCCCGTGCCATATCTCCCTGATCCTCACGTTCCAGACGACGCTCCGGAGACCCCATGCAGACCTTCTTCGTCGAGATCAAATGCAAGCTCGGCAAGACCTACGCGGTCGCCAACGCCCTCGCCGACCGGGAAATCGCGTCGGAGATCTACTCGACGGCGGGCAATTACGACATTCTCGCCAAGTTCCATGTGGATGACGGGGTCGATATCGGCCATTTCATCGCGGAGAACGTGCAGGTCATCCCGGAGATCGCCGACACGCATACGATCATCACGTTCAAGGCGTTCTGAAACCTTGGCCCTGCCAGGTGACTCCAAGCACAGCCCGGAGACGGCACCCGCGATAGGATAGAGGCTCCTTCAAGGAGGAGCCGATGGCATCTCATACGGACTGGCGCGAGGTCTACGACTTCTGGTTTCCTGTCGACCTCTCGGAGGCCGACGTCGCGGCGCACTGGCAGATGCTGGCCTGGTGGATGCGCGGCGGAGCCAATGCGGAGCTGCATCGGTTCGCCCCCCTGGTGTGTGCGGCCAGGGCCGGCGAACTCGACCGCTGGCGATCCACCCCGCTCGGTCGGCTGTGCCTGATCATCGTGCTCGACCAGTTCCCACGCGGCCTGTTCGCCGGCACGCCGGACGCCTATTCCTCCGATCCGGAGACGGTGAGGTTGGCCGAGGAAGGGTTCGATAACGGGCACTACGACGCCCTGACGAGCCCTTACGAAAGGTTCTTCTATTTCCTTCCGCTAGCCCATGCGGAAGGTCCGGACCATCTGGAGCGGATGAGGCGCATCGTGGCCATCTCGGAACAGGCCCTCGACGAGGCTCCGGAGCACCTCAAGCCGGTCTGGCATTTCTCCCTCAGCCAGGCCCGAGCCAATTTCGACATCATCGCCCGTTTCGGCCGCTTCCCGCACCGGAATCCGGTCCTCGGGCGCCACTCGACGCCGGAGGAGCTGACCTACCTGGCCAAGGGCGATTTCGTTCACACGCGCTCGCTGCCGGCCTCCGCGTCGTCGGCCATCAGCGCAGTCGGATGACGTTCGGGCGCAGCCCTTACTGCACGAGCGGCGATGCGTCGGCCGACACCTCGGCTGTGCGCTCGGTCTGACGGGAGATTTCGGCCAGATAGGGGCCGATGCCCTCGTAGCGGTCGAGGCGGCGGACGATCTTCGAATCGATCTTGTTGTAGAGCTCCGCCACGCTGACCGAACGGCGCTTGCGCCCCTTGCCTTCCGTGAACAGCCCGGCATTGGCCTTCGCGGCCCTCGGGAACAGCTTGGAGGCCTTCATGTTCGGGTCCTGGTCGAGGACCTCGAGGAACCGCACGGCGCTGGAGGCGCCCAGGAAATGGGCCAGGTAGAGCTCGGCCTCGGCAAGTTCCCGCTCGCCTTCCGCCTGCAACGCCCGCTCCACGTCCTTGATCAGCTCGCCGGCCATGAGGGCCGAGAAATATGGATCCGTGCGCAGGCTCATGATCCACTCCCGGTGCTTCGGACTCACCTCCAGCTCACCGTTGACGTAGCTGATCGCGTCCGCAGCGGCCCCGAACCCGTAATCGGCCGCATGGGCGTAGATGGTCTCGATCCAGGTGCTGTCGATAAACTGGAACAGCCCTTGGGCGGACGACGTCGGCGCCTTGGCCTCGGGAGAGAGGCTCGATTCCACATCCGCCAGGGTCATCATGTAGACCGGGTCGACCCCCGTCGCATGAGCGGCCTTCAGGATGGAATGCACGAGCCAGCGCGGCACGGTGCGACCGTTGAAGGGGATCAGCTCATCCGGATCGCCTGCTGTCTCGTCCGCCAGTTCCTGCGGCGCCGGCTTGACCGCGTGGGGTTTCTTGAACGTGAACGCACCCTCGAGGATCGCCTTGAAGAGGCCCGGCTCCTTCAGGAGCTTCGGGGTGAAGTCCATTGACGCGGTGATGAGCGAGCCGGTGGTGAGCGGCTGCTCGGCCGGGGCCGCGACGGGTCTTGCCAGAAGGGCGCTCGGGAGGGTGGCGACGGCCGCGGGTCCGGCTGCCAAGCCCTGAAGGCCCAGCATCAGGCCCGCGGCCAAGGTGAGGTGAATGAAGCGGCGATGTCCGGACTTGCGCACATCCGCAACAGGCTGCGGAACCGCGCACAGCAGCGTTCTCGCGTTACTCATCATCACTAATCCCGCAACAGCCCGACCTGATGACCGGGCCTTCCCTTGTGTCGTTCTGGGACAAGGGTTGACGGGTAGATGTGACGAGAATCGGTCAGCTTGGCCATAAGAAGTAGGATTTTGCTAACCGTGTCGGCATTTTCCCCGAAAAAATCTCAGGGGTTGGCCGGAAATTTAGGATGACTGCGCGACAAGCTGCGCGTTCGTCCGCTCGAGGCGCTTCGCCAGCTCCCGCATGATCGCCAGGGACATCTGCGGGAACTGGGCCAGAAGCTCGAGGAAGACGCGCTTGTCGATTCGCAGGGCCGTGGTCGGCTCGGCCGCCATGATCGTGGCGGAGCGCGGCGTGTCCGACAGGATACCCATCTCGCCCACCAGGGCGTTGCTCCCGAGTTCGGCCACCTGGATGTCGCCACCGGGCGTGTTGAGCAGGACACTCGCCCGGCCGTCGAGGATCACATAGGCGGCGTCGGACGGATCGCCCTGGGAGAAGAAGCGCTGCCCGTTGGAGAACTGCACCCGCTCGCTCGTGAAGGCGAGGAGCTTCAGGCGGGCCGGATCCACATCTCGAAACATGGGCACCTGCCGCAAGGACTGAACCTCTGTCTCAAGCGTCATGCCACCTCTCCTGTTATCCTCTGTGCGGCAGCCGACTCGGGCCTGGCAGGCCTGGGAGCCGGAGCGGCCGTCTTGTCCGTGATGATTTGTCCGTCGCGGAAGCGCAACTGAACATCGAAAGCGCCTGCCTGTCGATCATTCGGAAGGACCATGAACAGGCTTTGTTGGTCGAGGAACTCGAGCAGCAGTTCGAGCAGCTGCTGGCTGCGGGCTTCATCGAAGGGCGCGAAGGCCCCGTCGATGACCAGGATGTCCGGACGCTTGACCAGGCAGCGCACGAGATTGACGCTCGCCCGCTCCTGCGGCGACAGGAGCCTGCCCGCTGTGCCGACCTGGTAGTCGAGGCCGATCCGCTCGATACCCTCCAGAAGATCGAGCTCCCGGACCACTGTTGCGATGGCCTCCGCGACACGGGCGCGGGCATTGGCCACCTGATAGCTGACGCGTCCGAACAGGAGGTTGTCCCGGAGTGGCGCCGCCGCGCAGTAACGCTCGGGGTCGAGGAACTCCACGCCATCGGAACCGGCCTTTTCGAGAACCTCGCGGACAAGAGCCCGCGCCTCCACGATCCGAGCCGTCAGCTGGCTGTCCAGGAGGCCGAGGCGGTGCCGGGCCTCGACATAGGCGAGCGGCAGCGCCAGAAGCCGCGTCCGGTCCTCCCGCCTCAGGGTGCCCTCGCCCCTGCCGTGCCGGCGCAGGATGGCCTCGAATTCGGATAGCTCGTCGGCGCCGATGAAGGAAAACTGCTCGAACAGGGAATGGCCGGGGGGCAGACCTTCGAAGATCTCGGTCATGGTCTCGGCGATCTGCAGGCCCATGCGGACGAGATCGTCGGTCAGACCGGCTCGGTCGATGGCGCTGCGGAACTGGCCGTTCTCGGCGAGATTGCGCCCCCTGAACTCCTCCGAGATCGGCACCCCGAAGAGAAGATTCTCGGCGATGGTGGCCTGGCTGTTGTAGCGATCCGGATCGAAGGGCTCCACGAGATCGGCCATGCCGTTCGACAGGAACGTCTCGCGCAGGCGCCGCCGGGCTTCGACGACGCGCTCCGCGAGAGCCAGATGGCGTTCGGGATCGATCCTGCCCGCGAGGCCGAACAGGTAGACGGTGTCTCCCATGCCGATGCGGTCCAGGAGATCGAGGAGGATGCGGTCGAGATCGTTCTCGTCCCTTGCGCCGACCCGCTCGTAATCCACCCAGCGGTCGCCGATGCTCTCGATCGGATTGCCCGTCTTGAACGCTTCGGCGATCCGCCGGTCCATCTCCTTCTTCTCCTCCTCCGAACGGGCCAGGGGCTTCGTCCGGAGGCCGTAGATCAGGTTGTCGCGGATGCTGCCGGGAAACAGGATGGGATCAACCCCCGCATAGGCGATCCGACGCCCGATCACGGGAACGGACAGCTGGGTGAGGTCGCGCTCCCCGATCCGGATCTGCCCACTGAACTCCGACATGCGGCGGGCCAGGATGCGCGCCAGGGAGCTCGCGGCCGCCCCGCCGTTGGATATCAGGGCGACGCTCGCAGGCAGAGTGACGGCGAAGGCGCCTCCTTCGATGATCATGTCGCCATGGGGGCCCGCCACGCGGATATCCTTGGCCACGAGCTCGCCGACCAGGGGCTGATCCTCCTCCGCCTCCTCGCGAGCCTCGAGCTGCGGCACGAGCCGCTCCTCGGCGAAATGCTGGGTGACCTGATCGTATTTCACCTGAACGTCGAGACGCTGCTGGTCCCAGTCGATCAGCTCCTTCAAGGGCGGAGGCAGCTCCCGATAGGCGCCGATGACCGCGACGAGCTGGCCGATGTCGAGGGTGCCGCGCAGGGCGAAATAGCCGCCGATGGCGTAGAAGAAGAAGGGCGTCAGCTGCGCCAGGAAGTTGTTGAGCGATTTGACGAAGAACTTCCGGTTATAGATCTTGAGCCGGATGGTGAAGAGATTGAACAGCCGGTGTCCGATCTCCGCCCGCTCCCAATCGTAGGCATTGTGGACATGAACGACCTCGATGCCGTCCTGGACCTCGGCGATGCGCCCCGCCAGCTGACGGGAGGCGATCTGGCGCTGCTTTCCAAGGCGGAGGAGCTCGCGCCGCAGCTTCGGAATGATCGTGAACTGGACGGCGATCACCGCCAGGGCGATCAGTCCGAGCCACACGTTCTGGATCATGATGAAGGCGAGCGCCGTGATCGCCTGCATGCCCAGGAAGATTGGGGTGATGAACGCATCCCCGATGAAGCCGCCGATCGGTTCGACCTCATCCTTGATGATCGTTGCGGTCTCTGAGGCTTTGACCGTGCGCAGGGCATCCGGGGTGAACCGGAGCACCATGGAGAACAGGTCGAAGCGCATCCGCCGGAGCATCCGCTCGCCCAGCACGCCCTTGGCCACGTTGATCCAGTACTTGAACGCCCCGTTGACGATGACGAAGAACAGGAACAGGGTCGAGAGGCCGAAGAGCAGACCGAGCCGGCCGACCTGGAAGCCCTGGAAGATCTCCAGAGTGCCGCCCCCGAGCCATTTCGGCCATCCATAGCTGAGATGGAGGAACGGAGCGGTGGCGTTGCCGTCCCTGAAGGCTTCGCCCTGGATGGCCTGGTTGACGATCTGCCGGGGCAGATCCAGGGACATGAAGTAGAACGGCAGAGAAGCGAGCACTACGGCGCAGACGATGAGCTGGTCGCGCTTGGAATGTGTCCAAATATACCTGAAGAGGCTCTTTTCCATTGCCCAACGGTTACCACTTCTGTACGCCTGGATGAACCTCTTTCCGATCTCGGGCAATGCCTTATTTGATCGATAGGGACCTTAGCGCGTCGTGCGGAAAAGTGGATCCGGTCGTCCGCCCCCAGCGATGTGCTACTTATAGGAGGGAGCATCGGAATCCATCCCAAGCGTGCAAAATCACCTTTGGATCCGATACTCTTGAAGGTAGAGAAGGCGGACGGGTCGGCGTTCGACCCGGCCGACTGACCGTAGGGGCAGCCGCATGGCAGACCTGGTGAAGGACTTCGATCAGGACGCAGGTCCTTCCCCGGTGCAGCCCGTGAGCGGCCGCGGAACCCGTGTTCTCATCTACAGCCACGACACCTTCGGCCTCGGGCATCTTCGCCGGTCGCGGGCGATCGCGAACGCCATCGTCCAGAGCCATCCAGACACCTCGGTGGTCATCATCTCGGGCTCGCCGGTCATCGGCAATTTCGAGTTCGACAGCGGCGTCGACTACATCCGCATCCCGGGGGTCACGAAGCTGCC
Source organism: Microvirga sp. HBU67558 (assembly GCF_018069605.1). NCBI lineage: Bacteria > Pseudomonadati > Pseudomonadota > Alphaproteobacteria > Hyphomicrobiales > Methylobacteriaceae > Microvirga > Microvirga sp. HBU67558. The sequence goes on from NZ_JAGPUP010000553.1 coordinate 14,411, forward strand.
GGACGGGGATTACCGCAGCCTCAACCTCAATGTGGAGCTGGATGAGGCCGTCGGCCTGCGCCAGGCCCTCATCCTTCAAGCCGCCAAGGCTTTCAAGCCGGACGTGTTTATCGTCGACAAGGAGCCGACCGGATTTCGCGGCGAGGTCGTGCCGGCGCTCGATTACCTCAAGGCAGCCGGATGCCGCCTCGTGCTCGGCATCCGCGACGTGATGGACGAACCGGCTCTTCTCGTTCCGGAATGGGAGCGCAAGGACGCCAAGGACGCCCTCATCCGCTATTACGACGAGATCTGGGTCTATGGCCTCAAGGACGTTTATCAGCCCCTCCAGGCCCTCAACCTCCCCGCTCACGTGGAGGAGCGCATCACCTATACCGGCTATCTGCGCCGGGACGTGCCGCCGACCCCGTCCCTGACCCGCTATCCCAAGATCACGAAGCAGCCATTCGTCCTGGTGACCACCGGCGGCGGGGGCGATGGCGACGACCTGATCGACTGGGTGATCTCGGCCTACGAGGCCGACGCGGAGCTCGATCAGCCGGCTCTGATCCTGTTCGGCCCCTTCATCGACCGGGACAAGCGCCGGTCCTTCGTGGAACGCATCGCCAAGCAGCCGAAGCTCGACGTGATGTCGTTCGACAACAAGATCGAACGGCTCATGAAGAAGGCGGACGCCATCGTGGCCATGGGCGGGTACAACACCTTCTGCGAGGCCCTTTCGTTCGACAAGCGCACGCTCATCGTTCCGCGCACGCGTCCCCGCCTCGAGCAGTATATCCGGGCCGTCGAAGGCGAGCGGCTCGGGCTGGTGAGCATGCTCAGCGACTACAAGGAGCCGCGCACGCCCGAGCGCATGGCCGCCGCCCTTCGATCCCTGTCATCGCAGCCGCGCCCGTCGGAGGTGACCGTCCCGGGCCTTCTCGACGGACTCGACCGGGTCCAGGAACGCCTCAGGGCCTTGACGGATCCACGGGCGCCGTTCGCCACCTATCACCAGGCGGCCGAGTAATCGCCCCCATGCTCGCCTCAATGAAAGCCCGGCGCATCGCCATCGTGGTGAAAGGGTATCCACGCCTCTCGGAAACCTTCATCGCCCAGGAGATTCTGGCCCTGGAGCAGCGCGGTCTTGACCTTGAGATCTGGTCGCTCCGCCATCCGACGGAGCGGGCCGTGCATCCGATGCACAAGGCGATCAAGGCGCCCGTGACCTATCTGCCGGAATATCTCTACGAGGAGCCCCTGCGCGTGCTGCGCGGCGCCGTCTGGAGCCTGGGGCAGAAGGGTTTCGGACGCGCCATGAGGGCGTTCTGGCGCGATCTGAAGCGCGATTTCACCGCCAACCGGGTGCGCCGCCTCGGCCAGGCGTTCGCGATGGCCAGGGAGATGCCGGAGGACGTCGGCCACCTGCATGTGCACTACCTTCACACTCCGGCATCCGTCGTCCGGTACGCTGCGCTGCTCACGGGCCGGACCTGGACGTTCTCGGCTCATGCCAAGGACATCTGGACGACCCCCGACTGGGAGAAGCGCGAGAAGATCACGGAGGCGCTCTGGGGGGTCACCTGCACGGCGCAGGGTGCCGGCAATCTCCAATCGCTGTCCCGGCCCGAGCGCGTCTCGCTCGTCTATCACGGGCTCGATCTCTCGCGCTTTCCGTCGCCTCCGGAAGGCCGCCCTGCCAGGAACGGCGCGAACCCGCGCGATCCGGTGCGCATCGTGTCCGTCGGGCGGGCCGTGGCGAAGAAGGGCTACGGCGACCTGATCAAGGCGCTCGCGGCCCTGCCGCAGGACCTCCACTGGCGCTTCGCGCATGTGGGCGGCGGAGAGCTGCTCGCCAGCCTGAAGAAGCAGGCCCAGGAGGCCGGAATCGCCGACAGGGTGGCGTTTCTGGGCGCGAAGGCGCAGCCCGACATCATTTCCCTTCTGCGCGAGGCCGACCTGTTCGTACTGCCCTCCAAAGAAGCCCGATCGGGCGATCGGGACGGTCTGCCGAACGTGATCATGGAGGCGGCGAGCCAGGGGCTTGCCATCGTGGCGACGGACTTCGCCGGCATCCCGGAATTCATCCGCGACGACCTGGAAGGCCGGCTCGTGCCGCCGGGCGATTGGGAGGCCTTGTCCAACGCCGTCAATCTCCTCGCCCGCGATCCCGAGCGCCGGAAATCCCTTGGCGACGCGGCTTTCTCGCGCCTGCGGCGGGAGTTTTCCATGGAAGGCGGGATCGACGTGCTGGAAGCCCGGCTGCGCGCCGTGACGCAGAGCCCGACACGAGAACCGGAGCGCGTGTGACCCCCGCGCGGCCCATTGCGTTCTACGCTCCCTTGAAGAGCCCGAACCACCCCCTGCCCTCGGGCGACCGCACCATGGCGCGCCTGCTGATGAAAGCTCTCGGCGGGGCGGGCTTTTCGCCTTTCCTCGCCAGCGAGCTGCGGACCCTCGATAAGGCCGGCGACCGGGAGTGCCAGGACGATCTCCGACGGCGCTCGCTGGCGGAAGCCGATCGCCTCATCGCCCGCTACAGGGCAATGCCCGGCGCGATGCGACCGCGTCTGTGGTTCACCTACCACGTCTATTACAAGGCGCCGGACTGGATCGGCCCACGCGTCGCCGAGGCTCTCGGCATTCCCTACGCCGTTGCCGAAGGCTCGCGGGCGGCCAAGCGCGCCCGGGGATCCTGGGCGCTCGGACATGAAGGGGCGGAAGCGGCCCTCGACCGGGCCGATGTGGTCTTCGTGATGACCGCGCATGATCGGGAGGCCTTGGAGCGGGCGAAGCCGCAGCGGCAGGGTCTGGTGGATCTGCCGCCGTTTCTCGACCTGCAGGACTGGCCGGCACCGCCCTCCCGCCCATTGCCGGAAGCCGCGCCGCGCCTCCTGACGGTGGCGATGATGCGGGAGGGCGACAAGCTCGCCTCCTACCGCATTCTGGCCGTTGCCCTGGAGCGACTCCGGCACCTGCCCTGGACCCTGGACGTCGTCGGTGACGGCGAGGCCCGCGACGAGGTCGCACAGCTTTTCTCCGACATGGCGCAGCGCGTGCGCTTCCATGGGCGGATCGACAGCAAGGCCGATCTGGCGGCGTTCTACGGGGCGGCCGATCTCTTTGTCTGGCCGGCCGTCAACGAGGCCTACGGCATGGTGCTGCTGGAAGCGCAGGCTCTGGGCTGCACGGTGGCTGCAGGTGCGTATGGCGGGGTCGCCAGCGTCGTGCGGAACGGCGAAACCGGAACTCTCACGCCCCCGGGCGACCCCGTGGCCCTCGCGGGAGCGTTGAGCGATCTTCTAGGGGACCGCGGACGGCTGCGGGATCTCGGCGCCAACGCGTTGCGGTTCGTCCGGCAGGAACGCGGCCTCGATCATGCTTCTTTGCGCTTGCGCAATGCGCTCCAACCGCTCACGGATGAGGCGGGAGAATGACCGTGCGCGTTCTGATCGCCGTCACGCATCTGTTGGGCGCAGGCCACCTGACGAGGGCCGCCGCTCTCGCACGGGCCTTCGCACGGGAAGGGCACGAAACCACCCTCGTAACGGGCGGAAGCCCAGCCCGGCTGCCCGATCTGGGCACCGTCACCCTCGTTCAGCTGCCTCCCGTGCGAACGGTCGGAACGGATTTCAGGACGCTGCTCGACGAAGACCTCGAACCCGTGGATGCAGCCTATCTCGAAAGGCGCCGCACCCTCCTTCTCGACACCCTGACGACCGTCCGGCCCGACATCCTCATCACTGAACTGTTTCCCTTCGGGCGGCGCGTTCTGGCCGATGAGTTCTGCGCGCTGATCGAGGCTGCGCGCGGCGCGGATCCGAGCCCGCGGATCGTGTGCTCGATCCGGGACGTGCTGGTGCCGTCCTCCAAGGCGTCGCGGATCGCCGAAGCCCATGAACGCGTGCTCCGGCATTACGACGCGGTCCTCGTCCACGGCGACCCGGAGCTGGTTCCCCTGGAAGCCTCGTGGCCCCTGGACGAGCAGGTCAGACCCCTCATCCGCTACACCGGCTACGTGGACGAGAACGAGAGCCCGGTGCCGGAGACCCGCCGGCACGGGATCGTCGTCTCAGGCGGGTCGAGCGCGGCGAGCCTGCCGCTCTACCGCGCCGCCCTCGAGGCAGCCCAGGAGATCACCGACCGGCCCTGGCGTATCCTCGTCGGCCGGAGCGTCGCCGATTCCAACTTCCGTGAGCTTCGGGCCGGCGCTCCGGCTCATGTCGCCGTCGAGCTCGCGCGGCCCGACTTCCGGACTCTGCTCGCCGGCGCCGAACTATCCGTGAGCCAAGCCGGGTACAACACCACCGTCGACCTGCTGCGGTGCGGCGTGAGGTCGGTCCTCGTGCCTTTCGAGGCCGGCCAGGAGACGGAACAGCGTCTGCGGGCCGAGCGCTTGGCGGCCCTGGGCTTGGCTGAAATCCTGCCCGAGGCGGATCTGTCGCCGCCGAACCTCGTTCGGGCGATCGGGCGCTCGCTGTCATGGCCATCGTCCCGGAGGCCGGCCGTGTCCACCGACGGCGCCCGCCGGACGGTCGCCTTGGCCGAGAGCCTCGTGCAGTCCCGGCCAGCCCTTCACCGGGCCATCGACTGGTCGCCTCTCGACCAGGCGCTCGACCGAGCCCAGGATCGGGATTGCCCCGTCGGCTTCTGGTGGCGGGACGACGACGCGGTGGCCGATACACCCGAACTCGACCGGCTCCTCGGCCTTGCCCGCCGGTACGATGCCGGGATCGGCCTCGCGGTCATCCCGAGCGGCATCGAGGCTTCCCTTGCGGTCCGACTGGCGGAGGAGAACAAGGCCTTCGCGCTCGTCCACGGATGGAGCCATGCCGATCATGCGCCAGCGGGCGAGAAGAAGGCGGAATTCGGCCCTCACCGCACGCTGGACGAGATGACGGCGGAACTGGAACGGGCCCTGCACGCGGCGCGCCAGTTCCTCGGATCGAGGCTCCTGCCCGTCTTCGTGCCACCCTGGAACCGGATCGCCCGGGATATCGTCGCGATCCTGCCGGGCCAGGGATTTCGGGCGATATCCACCTTCAACGACCGGATGACCGCCTATCCCGTGTCAGGTCTCCTTCAGATCAACACCCACGTGGATCCCGTCGACTGGCACGGGACGAGAAGCCTGGCCGATCCGGCCCTGATCATCGCCAATCTCGCCAACGCGGTCGAGCGGCGCGCGATGGGCCGGGCGGACCGCGGCGAGCCGATCGGGCTCCTGACCCATCATCTCGCTCATGACGACGTCATCTGGTCGTTATGCGAAAGGCTTATCGCCCATCTCGCCGCCAGAGGCATACGTTTCCTGTGTCCAGATGCCTGTTTCGACTTGGAAACAAGATCACAATTGAGATCTAATGGGATCTGATGCGTTATGCTCATAGATCCTGGAGGAGCATATGGAAGCGCCACTCCTGTCGGTTCGCCAGCTGACAGTTGACTTCAACACCGACGCCGGGGACTTCCGCGCGGTCGACGGCCTGACGTTCGACATTCCCAAGGGGAAGACGGTGGCGCTCGTCGGCGAGTCCGGCTCGGGCAAATCGGTCACCGCGCAGGCCACCCTCCAGATCCTGTCGAAGAAGGCCAGGATCACCAACGGATCGATCCTCTTCAACGATCCGGCGAACGGGGGCAGCGTCGATATCGCGGCGCTCGCGCCCGAGAGCGACGCCATGCATGCCCTGCGCGGCGGGCGCATTGCCATGATCTTTCAGGAGCCGATGACATCCCTGTCGCCGCTCCACACCATCGGCGACCAGATCTCCGAGGCGCTGATGATCCATTCGGACGTGGATCAGACCAAGGCGAACCAGAGGACCGTGGACGTGCTGGCCCGGGTCGGCTTTCCCGATCCCAAGCGGGCCCTGACGACCTACCCGTTCGAGCTGTCCGGCGGGCTGCGCCAGCGTGCCATGATCGCCATGGCGCTCATCACACGCCCGGCCCTCCTGATCGCGGACGAGCCCACGACGGCGCTCGACGTGACCACGCAGGCGCAGATCCTCGATCTCATCAAGGAACTCCAGATCGAGACGGGCATGTCGGTGCTCCTCATCACGCACGATCTCGGCGTGGTCGCCAACGTGGCCGACGAGGTCGTGGTCATGTATCGCGGGAAGATCATGGAGGCCGGCTCCCGGGAGAACATCTTCCGCAACGCGCAGCATGCCTATCTCCAGGCGCTCATGCGGGCCGTCCCGCGCTTCGCCATGGGCGAGAACGAGCGGCTGACGCCCATCCGCGAGGTGAAGAGCGCGGCTCTCGCATCCGCCGGCGCTCCGCAGCGCATCCAGCCCAACGGCCCCATCCTGAAGGCCGAGCATCTCACCAAATGCTTCACGCTCCGGTCGGGCTGGTTCTCCGGCAAGACGCAGCAGATCCGCGCGGTCAGCGAAGTCGATCTCACCCTTCCTGCCGGGAAAACCCTGGGGCTCGTGGGTGAATCCGGATGCGGCAAGACCACCGTGTCCAAGATGATCATGCGGGCCCTGACGCCCAATGCGGGCCGCGTCCTCTTCGACGACGGCACGGGTCCGAAGGACGTGCACAAGCTGGAGGGCGATGCGCTGACGGCCTACCGTCGTTCGGTGCAGTTCATCTTCCAGGATCCGTTCTCGTCGCTCAATCCGCGCATGACGGTCTACGAGCTTCTGACGGAGCCCCTGCGCATCCACGACATCGGCACTTCGGACGAGCGCTACGAGCGGGTCAAGCAGCTCCTCGACATGGTCGGGCTCGATCAGCGCTCGCTCAGACGTTACCCGCATTCCTTCTCCGGCGGCCAGCGCCAGCGCCTCGGGATTGCGCGGGCGCTTGCCCTGGAGCCTCGCGTGCTGCTCTGCGACGAGCCCGTCTCCGCTCTCGACGTATCGGTGCAGGCCCAGGTGCTCAACCTGCTCAAGGATCTGCAATCGGCCCTCGGATTGTCCTACCTCTTCGTGTCCCACAATCTCGCCGTGGTGGACTACATCGCCGATACCATCGCGGTCATGTGCCGGGGCTATATCGTCGAGGAGGCGCCGAAATCCTCCCTCTTCCGCAATCCGGTTCATCCCTACACGCAGGCGCTTCTCGCCGCCGTGCCGGATCCGGACATCGATCGCCCGCTGGACTTCGCCAAACTGCGGACCGGCCGCTTCTCGCAGCCGTCGGAATGGCCCGAGCCGTTCCGCATCAAACCCGGCGAGTTCGGCCACATGAAAGAGATCGAACCTGGCCACAAGGTTCGTCTGGGGCACCTGACAGCCCGGGAGGCTGCGTGATGCTGATCCGTATCAGACCAAGACCGTTCGTCCTCGCTGCCGCTCTCGCATGGCTGGCATTGCCGGCCCTGGCGCAGGATTTCAAGGACGCTCCCTTCTTCGCCGAGCAGGTGAAGGACAAGAAGCTGCCGCCTCTGGCCGAGCGGCTGCCGAAAACCCCCATCGTGGTCGACGCGGCGGGCCAGTATGGCGGCGACATGGTCACCCTGGTGCCGCGGCCGCGCGACATCCGCTACATCTCGACCTACACCTACACGCGGCTCGTCGGCTACGACCGCACCCTGCATCTCAAGCCCGACCTGCTCGAAAAATACGAGAACGAGGACGACCGGGTTTTCACCTTCACCCTGCGCGCCGGTCACCGCTGGTCGGACGGCTCGCCCTTCACGGCGGAGGATTTCCGCTACTACTGGGAGGACGTGGCCCAGAACGCGGATCTCTCGCCCGCCGGCCCGCCCGAATTCATGCTCGTGGACGGAAAGCCCCCGCGCTTCGAGGTCCTCGACGAACGGACGGTGCGTTTCACCTGGGACAAGCCCAATCCGCGATTCCTGCCGCAGCTCGCCGGATCCCTCGATCCGGGCATTTACCGGGCCTCCACCTATCTCAAGCAGTTCCACGCCAAATATGCCGACAAGGCCGCACTCGACGACAAGGCCAAGCAGCAGAAGCTGAAATCCTGGGCCGCCCTGCACAACCGCATGGACGACATGAAGGAGCAGACCAACCCGGCCCTGCCCACGCTCATGCCCTGGCGCGTCATGAACGCGGCGCCGGCCAACCGCTTCATCTTCGAGCGCAATCCCTATTATCACCGGGTCGACCACCAGGGACAGCAGCTGCCCTATGTCGACCGGCTCATCATGGATGTTTCGGCCCCCGGCCTGTTCGCGGCCAAGGCCAATGCGGGCGAGCTCGATCTCCTGTTCCGCGGCCTCTCCATGAGCGACATCCCCGTCCTGAAGGAGGGTGAGAAGGCCAAGGGATATACCACCCTGCTCTGGCCCTATGCGCGCGGCACGGAGCTCGCGCTCTATCCCAATCTCAACACCGTCGATCCGGTCTGGCGCCAGCTCAATCGGGACATCCGCTTCCGCCGCGCCCTGTCCCTCGGCATCGACCGCAGGACCCTGAACAACGCGCTGCTGTTCGGGCTCGGCACCGAGGGCAACAACACCATCGTGGCCGAGAGCCCGCTCTTCTCGGCCGAGCTGCGCACGGAGAACGCCGGGTACGATCCGCGCGAGGCCTCCCGGCTTCTCGACGAGATCGGCCTGACGAAGCGCAACGGCGCCGGCATCCGCCTGCTGCCCGACGGACGCGAACTGGAGATCATCGTCGAAACCGACGGCGAGAGCAGCCTCGTGGTCGACGGTCTGACCCTGATCGGCGAATTCTGGCGCGAGATCGGCGTCAGGCTCTTCGTGAAGCCCCAGGACCGGACTGTCCTGCGCAACCGCTCCTATGCGGGCCTGACCGTCATGGTCGCGGCCCCCGGTCTCGACAACGCGATCCCCACGGCCATCATGCCGCCGACCGAACTCGCTCCCATGCGCCAGGACAACTACACCTGGCCGAAATGGGGCCAGCATGTGGAAACGAAAGGCAAGAACGGCGAGCAGGTCGATATCCCGGAGGCGCAGCGCCTGCTCGATCTCTACACGACCTGGATGAACACCGGGAACCGGACCGTGCAACGGGACGTCTGGACCGAGATGCTGCGCAACCACGCCGAGAACCAATGGTCGATCGGCACCATCTCCGGCGCCCTGCAGCCGATCGTCGTCCGCAACGGCCTGCAGGGGCTCCCCGCCAAGGCGCTCTACAGCTGGGAGCCGACCGCGATGCTCGGCATCTATCGCCTGGACGAGATCCATTGGAACAAAGCCGCCGGCAAAGAGGCCCGCCGATGATCCGCTTCCTGTTGCGTCGCATCGTCACCATGGCGGTGACATTGCTGATCATATCGGCCTTGATCTTCTTCATCATCAAGCTGCCGCCTGGGGACTTCCTGTCCAACCAGATCGCCGAATTGCGGGCCCAGGGCGAATCGGCCTCCGTCGCGAAGGCCGAATTCCTCATCAAGCAGTACGGGCTCGACAAGCCCGCCTGGCAGCAATACCTGGTCTGGGTCGGCGTCATGCCGGGACCGAACGGCTTCTCCGGCCTGCTTCAGGGCGACTGGGGCTGGTCCTTCGAGTACGACAAGCCCGTTGTGGAGGTGGTCGGCGATGCCCTGTGGCTGACGCTCCTCGTCAATCTCGCGGTGGTGATCTTCATCCACGTGGTGTCGATCCCGATCGCGATCTACTCGGCGACGCGGCAATATTCCGTGGGCGACTATCTCGCCACCTTCATCGGCTATATCGGACTTGCGACCCCGAGCTTCCTGCTCGCGCTGATCCTGCTCTATTACATGAACCGCTGGTTCGGCGTTTCGATCGGCGGGCTCTACGACGCAGAATATGCGGGCGAGCCCTGGACCTGGGCCAAGACGCAGTCCCTGTTCTCGCATCTCCTTGTCCCGACCGTCGTGATCGGGCTCGGCGGAACGGCCGCCATGATCCGGCGCATGCGGGCGAACCTGCTCGACGAGCTCGGCAAGCAATATTATGTGACCGCGAAGGCCAAGGGCCTCGGCCCCACCAAGGCCCTGCTGAAATATCCCTTCCGCATGTCGCTCAATCCCTTCATCGCCGATATCGGCAATCTCCTGCCGCATCTGGTATCCGGCTCGGTTCTCGTGTCCCTGGTCCTGAGTCTTCCGACCGTGGGGCCGATCCTGCTGAGCGCGCTGAAGAGCCAGGATCAGTTCCTGGCCGGGTTCATCCTCATGTTCGTCGCCATGCTCACGGTCGTCGGCATGCTGATCTCCGACCTCCTGCTCGCCTGGCTTGATCCGCGCATCCGGATGGGAGGCGGGCGATGAACACGGCCATCACCTCCAAGCGCCATTACGTCGATCCGGCGCCCTTCGATCCCGGCAAGACCGAGCCTGTCGGGGCCGAGAACGAGAGCTTCTACCGCGCCTCGTCCTGGCAGCTGATGTGGTGGAAGTTCCGTCGCCACAAGGTGGCGGTGGCGGCGGCCTTCGTGCTCCTGTTCTTCTACGCGATCGTGCCCTTCGTCGAGGTGATCGCGCCCTACAACCAGACCAAGCGCCACGGGGATTTTCTGTACGCGCCGCCGCAGGGCATTCATCTGATGCATGAAGGCCGCTTCGTCGGCCCCTTCACCTATCCCTACAGCTACAGCTTCGACCTCGAGAGCTTCCGGCGCGTCTACACGCCCGATACGTCGAAGCCACAGCCCATCCGGTTCCTGTGCAGGAGCGACGCCTATCAGTTCTGGGGCCTCTGGCAGATGGATGTCCATGTCGTCTGCCCGCCTGAGAACGGCACCATGTTCCTGCTCGGCACCGACCGGCTCGGGCGCGACCTGCTCTCGCGCATCATCTACGGGGCGCGAATCTCGCTCACCATCGGGATCGTCGGCATCGCGGTGTCGTTCGCACTCGGCCTCTTCTTCGGCGGTCTTGCCGGCTATCTCGGCGGATGGGTCGACCATGTCATCCAGCGCATGATCGAGATCCTGCGCTCGCTCCCGGAGCTGCCCCTGTGGCTCGCGCTCTCGGCCGCCCTCCCGGCGAACTGGAGCCCGATCCTGGTGTTCTTCGGCATCACGATCATCCTCGGCCTGCTCGACTGGCCGGGGCTGGCCCGCGCGGTGCGCTCGAAGTTGCTCTCCCTGCGCGAGGAGGATTTCGTCAAGGCGGCGGAACTGATGGGAGCGTCCAAGCAGCGCATCATCGCGCGCCACCTCATCCCGAACTTCATGAGCCACCTCATCGCCTCGGCGACCCTCTCGATTCCCTCCATGATTCTCGGCGAGACGGCCCTCTCCTTCCTGGGCCTGGGCCTGCGCCCGCCCGTGACGAGCTGGGGCGTGCTGCTCAACGAGGCGCAGAACCTGGCAGCCGTGCAGCTGCATCCCTGGCTGCTCTTCCCGATGGTGCCGGTCGTGATCGTGGTGCTCGCCTTCAACTTCATGGGCGACGGCCTCAGGGACGCGGCGGATCCCTACCATTAGCCAGTTGTCCTTGACGTATAGGAATGCGAGACACCCTGAATCCATAGCGATGGCAGAGGTGTTTCGTGGCCGAGTACCGGATTGAGGCTTCCCCGGAGACCATTCACTGGGGTTATTTCGACGCGAATCTCAAGCCGCTGCTGACGGTCGATCCCGGCGACACGGTCACGATCTCGACCGTGTCGGGCGGCCCGGAGGCGATGCCACCGGCGCCGTTCGTGATCCCGCAGGCACTCACCGACATCCATGCGGCCCACAGGCCGAAACTGCCGGGCCATATCTGCACGGGGCCTGTCGCCGTGCGGGGTGCCAAGGCCGGTCAGGTTCTCGAAGTCCGCATCAAGGACATCGCGCTGCATTACGATTGGGGCTTCACCTATTCCGCGCCCCAGAAAGGAGCCCTGCCGGACGATTTCGACGAGATCCACGTGATGAATATCCCGCTCGACCGGGGGCGGATGACCGGCCGGCTGCCGTGGGGCCTCGACCTGCCTCTGAAACCGTTCTTCGGCGTGATGGCGGTCGCGCCGCCCGCCGCCTGGGGGGCGCTCAGCACCCTGCCCCCACGGCGCAACGGCGGCAACCTCGACAACAAGGAGCTCGTTGCGGGGACGACCCTCTACCTGCCGATCCACATGGACGGCGCCCTGTTCTCCGTCGGCGACGGGCACGGCGTTCAGGGCGACGGCGAGGTCTGCGTGACGGCGATCGAGACGGGCCTAATCGGTACCTTCGAGCTGCACCTGCGGGAGGACATGCATCTCACCTGGCCCATGGCCGAGACGCCCACGCATGTCATGACCATGGCGTTCGACCCAGATCTCGACGATTGCGTGGTCATCGCGCTGCGCAGCATGATCGACCTGATCGCCGCCCGCACGGGCATCGCCAAGGCCGAAGCCTACGCCCTGTGCAGCCTCGCGGCGGACTTGCGCATCACCCAGGTGGTCAACGGCAACAAGGGCGTCCACGTGATGCTCGACAAGAGCCTGCTGCAGAAGGCGCAGCGCTGATCCCTCAGGGACTCCATTACCTGCCGGGTAATTTCCTTCGCTTCCGTGCGCGGCCATTCTGGTCATCAGAATCGAAGCGGAGGAGACGACGATGAAGCTCAGCCACACTCTCAAGGCGGCCGCCAATCGCGGAAACCAGAGTGATCCGGTGACCTTCGTGGTGACGATCAGCCTGAAGCCCGATTGCGAAGAGGCCTTTCTCGACCTTCTGATGCCGGTGCTCGATGCCATGCGCCACGAGACGAGCTTCATCAATGCCGTTCTGCATCAGGATCCCGAGGATCCGACCCGGTTCATGATCTACGAGACCTGGTCCGACCTCGACGACGTGGTCGAAGTCCAGATGCACCGGGACTACCGCAAGGCCTATTGGGAACGGCTGCCCGAGCTCCTGCGCGAGCCGCGGCAGATCCAGACCTGGAAACCCATACGTCGGGACTTCGCGTTCTTCGCCGGATGGTGAGCCAGTGCATCATGCAGGCGGCGGTTCGTCCCCGAACACGGAGCGGCCGCCGTAGGCATGCGACTTGGCGCGCTCCTGCCGGATATGCTCCTCCACATCGGGCCCGCTGGCATGGCGTTCCAGCTCGCGAGCCTGATCGTCGAGGCGCTTCAGGGCGAACAGCTCCTCCTGCTGCCCGAGCTTTGCCTTCTGGACGGCCGATTTCAGCACCCGGATGGTTTCATCGTAGACCCGGACGGGAACCGGATAGGGATGCCGGTCCTTGCCGCCATGGGCAAAGGAGAAGCGGGCCGGATCGCTGAAGCGGCAGGGTGTGCCGTGAACGACTTCGGCCACCATGGCCAGCGCCTGCACGGTCCGCGGCCCGACGCCCGGCGTCATCAGAAGATCGGGAAAATCCGCCGGGCCTCGATCGGCTGCCGCCGCAAGGCTCCCGTGCAGCCGTCGCAGCACCACGTCCTTGGCGCGAACGTCGTGGTGCTCGGGCATCACCAGATGCGGCAAAAGGGGTTGTGGCGCAGGCTCCGTCTCACGCTCCTCGAGAGCCAGGAACTTGCGGGCGATGCCGTCGGGTCCGAGGGAATCGAGAATGTCGATCTGGGCCTTTCGGGAGGCCGCCGCGCGGCGGTCGGTGAGGTTGACGATCGTGCCCTGCCCCTTGCCGTCGATCGCCGAATGCGGCTCGTCGACGAAGCTCTCCAGATCCTCGGACAGCCAATGGTAGCGGCGAGCCTGCCGCGAGGCATCGTTCATGCCCTGCTGGACCACGGCCCATCGGCCGTCGTCCGTGACGATGAAGCCGTGAAGATAAAGGTCGAAACCGTCCTGGATCGCCGCGCTATCGACCTTGGCCACGAGCCGGCTGGCATCCGCCAGAGCCGCGCCGTCGAAGCCGACGCGCTCACCAATGGCGATCAGCTCATGGGGCGTCTGGCGCGAGTGTTTGCCGCGCCCGCCGCAGACATGGATCCCGAGTTCCTTTGAGAGCGGCGTGAGTCCGCGTTTCAGGGCCCCGATGACGCTGGTGGTGATGCCCGAGGAATGCCAATCCATGCCCATCACGGCGCCGAACGACTGGAACCAGAACGGATGAGCGAGCCGGCGGAGCAGTTCGTCGCGTCCGTAATGATGCACGATGGCCTCGCTCACCACACCGCCGAGGCGCGTCATGCGCTCGGCCAGCCATTTCGGCACATGGCCGGAATGCAGCGGCAGATCGGCGCTTCCAGCGCGCTTGGCCATGAAGTGTCTCTCCTTTGGGCGTGGCTCGTACCGCAGATTCTAAGCCATGGGCTGGACGCGATGGGCCATTGCGCAAGAAAAAGGCGCCCGAAGGCGCCTTTGACGATTGTTACCGGCGGCGGGGGCTCTTTTCGAGCCACGCCACCTGGGCTCCGTCACCGCGGCGTCCATCCTGGCGGTTGGAGGCCGGCTTGCCCTGAGCGGGTCGTTGGCCCTGGGCCGGGCGCTGGCCCTGCGCGGGCCGCTGCTGATTCCCGGTCGGCTGTCCGCCCTGCGGCTGAGCGGTGCCACCCGGCTTTCCGCCGCGTCCACGACGGCGCTTCGGACCGCGTTCGGCGTTCGGGTCGGCGCTGCGCGGCTGGCCGTGGCCCTGATGCCCGCGGGCATGGGGTGCCGGACGTCCGCGCTGCGGCTGCTCGCGACGCTGCTCGGACGCCTCGCCGGCCGCCGGCGCGGCCGGCAGGCCCTCCGGCAGCGGCATGACCGGAACCTTAAGCCGCGTCAGCTTCTCAATGTCCTTGAGATACGCCTTTTCCTCGTCGTTGCAGAACGAGATGGCGAGACCCGTCGCGCCAGCGCGGGCCGTGCGGCCGATGCGGTGGACGTAGGACTCCGGCACGTTCGGCAGGTCGTAGTTGATGACGTGCGTCACGCCCTCGACGTCGATGCCACGCGCGGCAATGTCGGTCGCCACCAGCACCCGGCAGGAGCCGTCGCGGAAGCCGGCGAGCGCACGCTCGCGCTGCGGCTGGGACTTGTTGCCGTGAATGGCCGCTCCGGCGATGCCGGCCTTGTCGAGGCCGCGCACCACCTTGTCCGCGCCGTGCTTGGTGCGGGTGAAGACGAGGACGCGGTCGATGGACGGATCGCGCAGGAGCGTTTCGAGCAGCACCTGCTTGCGGTTGGTCTGCACGAACATGACGCTCTGCTCCACGCGCTCCGCGGTCGTCGCCACCGGGGTGACGGCCACATGGGCCGGGTCGCGCAGGAAGGAATCGGCCAGCGTCGAGATCGTCTTCGGCATGGTGGCCGAGAAGAACAGGCTCTGGCGCTCCTTCGGCAGCAGGGTCACGATGCGCTTCAGGGCATGGATGAAGCCGAGATCGAGCATCTGGTCGGCCTCGTCGAGGACGAGGATCTCGATATCACGGAGCGACAGGGACCGACGGTCCACCAGGTCGATCAGGCGGCCCGGCGTGGCCACGAGCACGTCGACGCCCTGGGCGAGCGCCTTCTCCTGACGGGAGATGGTGACGCCGCCGAACACCACTTCCGTGGTGAGGCGCAGGTTCCGGCCATAGGCTTTGAAGCTGTCGGCGATCTGGCCCGAGAGCTCGCGGGTCGGGCTGAGCACGAGCACGCGGGGGCTCTTGGGCTTGCGCGGCTTCGGGTTCGCGTTCAGGCGGTGGAGGATCGGCAGTGCGAAGGCGGCCGTCTTGCCGGTGCCGGTCTGGGCGATGCCGCAGACGTCTCGGCCGTCCATGGCATAGGGAATGGTCTGGGCCTGGATCGGGGTGGGCTTCTCATAGCCTTCGGCCGCCAGGGCCTTCAGGATCGGCTGGGCCAATCCGAAATCGGTGAAGAGTGTCAAAGTGGTAACGTCTTTCGAACGGATGCGGTGAGCCGCAAAGCAGGTTCGGCTTGATAAAGCAAAGGCGCTTCAGGGCTCTTGAGGCGAGAGCCCGCGTGATGGGGCCGTCGTATGATTGAGCGATTGAAGAAGGGGACCGGGGTCTTCGCCGTTCCGCGAATATCCGTCACGCAGTCCCGCTCAAGCGTTCCGGTTGCCGGACGCCGTCGCCTGCCGTGCATATGGGGGCTAAAAGCCTATCCGTCAACCTCTGGCGCGTCGGGAGGGAAAAGGATCCGGTTTTCGCCGGCGGGCCCTCCTGGCCTGCCCAGGACGGGCGCGGGCCTGAGAAGGTGCATCCCATCGTTCCAAAGTTCACTTTTGGGTCTGATGCTTTAGGGCTGACACCGAGGTCTCGACAGGGATAAGACTGGATTCATGTCCGCCCCCGCCCGCATGCCCTGGGCCTTTGTCTCCGCTCTGTCTCTGAACGTGCTGATCTCCTACGGCACGATATTCTATGCCTTCGCCTTGTTCGTCGAACCCATGGGCCGGGAGCTGGGCTGGGGCAAGTCGGAGCTGATGGCGGCCTATTCCCTGGCGCTGGGGACTTCGGCCTTCTGCGCCGTGCCGGTGGGACGGCTCATCGACCTTGGCTATGGCCGGGCGGTGATGACCGGCGGGTCCCTCCTCGCCGGAACCCTTCTGATGCTCTGGTCATGGGTCGGAAGCTACCCCGCCTTCGTGCTGATCTGGATCGGCATGGGGATTGCCATGAGCACTGTTTTCTATGAACCGGGCTTTGCGGTCCTGACCCGCAGGCTCGGATTCATGGCCCGGCGCGGCATCACCTTCATGACCCTGGTCGGGGGCTTCGCCAGCACGGTCTTCATTCCCATCACGCATCTGCTGATCGAGCATCTGGGCTGGCGCAATGCCCTGCTCGTTCTGGCCGCTTTCAACATCGTCATCTGCGCGGCCCTGCATGCCCTGACGATCCCGAGCGCCCCGCCCAGGACGCCGCCTCATCCGGATGCCGGACCGGCCCATCCTTCTCCGGCACACGCCCGATGGGTCCTCCGGCGAATGTTCTTCTGGTGTTTTGTCGCCTCGTCCGTCCTGCAGGGGGTCATCGCGGCGGGATTGCCGATCCACCTGCTTCCACTTCTCGTCGAGAAGGGCTTCTCGCTGGAGATGGCCGTCGCCGCGTTCTCGCTCATCGGGCCCGCGCAGGTCGTCGGCCGGTTCGCCATGGCCTTCGGGGAACGCGCCTTCGGCATGAAGGGTCTCGGCATCATCGTGCTGACCCTGGGCCTTCTTGCCTTCGCGCTTCTGCCCTTCACTCCGGTGAGCTTCTGGCTCGTGGCGGTTTTTGCCCTCCTGTTCGGGGCCTCGAACGGGATGATGACGATCGTCCGGGCCCTGCTGCCGTCCGAGCTGTTCGGGCGCGAGAGCTACGGCACGGTCCAGGGCATGATCGCCATGCCGGTCCGGCTGACCACGGCGGCCGCCCCTTTCGTCTTCGGGGCGCTCTGGGCTTGGTGGGGAGGCTATGCGGCCGTGATGGCTCTCTGCCTGGGCATGTCCTGTCTTGCGCTCGGCTTCTTCATCCTTGTATTGGTGTTTCAAAAGGGGCCTGAAAGCCCTGAGAAACCCCTTGCGTTAGACGGCTAAAGAACTCATGTGCTGAGCGGCAGAATCGCTTGGCTTTGATGAAAGACGAGTTTCGTGACGACAGTGACTGATCTTCTGATTGTGGGCGGCGGCATCAACGGTGCAGGCATCGCGCGCGACGCTGTGGGCCGGGGACTCTCGGTCGTGCTCTGCGAGCAGGGCGACCTGGCCGGCTACACCTCATCCGCCTCCACCAAGCTGATCCATGGCGGCCTGCGCTACCTGGAATATTACGAGTTCCGGTTGGTGCGCGAGGCCCTGTTCGAGCGCGAGCGCCTGCTGGAATCCGCCCCCCACATCATCTGGCCGCTGCGCTTCATCCTTCCCTACGAGAAGGGCATCCGCCCGGCTTGGTTTGTGCGCCTGGGCCTGTTCCTCTACGATCATCTGGCGCCGCGCAAGAAGCTGCCGGGCACCGAGGGGATCAAGCTGACCCGGCACCCGGCCGGCCAAGCCCTGAAGCCCGGCTTCGACACCGCCTTCGTCTATTCGGATTGCTGGGTCGAGGACAGCCGCATGGTGGCGCTCAACGCCCTCGACGCCTTCGAAAAGGGTGCCGACATCCGGGTCCGGACCAAGCTCGTCTCCGCCCGGCGCGACGGCGATCTCTGGGTCGCCAAGCTTCAGAACGTGGACACGGGCGAGGTCCAGGACATCCGCGCCAAGGTCATCGTCAATGCCGGCGGGCCTTTCGTGGCCGACGTGCTCAACGCCAAGCTCGGCCTCAACACTACGAAGAACGTGCGCCTGGTGAAGGGCAGCCACATCGTCGTGCCGAAGCTCTTCGACACCAAGGAAGCCTTCATTCTCCAGAACACGGACAAGCGGATCGTCTTCGCGATCCCCTACCAGGAGAAGTTCACCCTGATCGGCACCACGGACATCCCGGTCGAGTCGGTTCCGGACAAGAAGGTCGAGATCAGCCAGGACGAGATCCAGTACCTCTGCAACGTGGTGAACCACTTCTTCAAGAAGCAGGTGACGCCGGCCGACGTGGTCTGGACCTATTCCGGCGTGCGGCCGCTTTTCGACGACGGATCCTCCAACGCCTCCGCCGTGACCCGCGACTACGTGTTCGACATGGACGCTCCACAGGGCCAGGCGCCGGTGCTGTCGATCTTCGGCGGCAAGATCACCACGTTCCGCAAGCTCGCCGAGCACGCTCTCGACGAGCTGAAGGCCTATTTCCCGACCATGAAGCCCGCCTGGACGGAAGACGCCAAGATGCCGGGCGGCGACATGCCGAATGCGGATTTCGACCGCTTCTTCGCCACGGTCCGTCAGCGCTGGCCTTTCCTGCCGGAGCCCCTCGCCCATCGCCTGGCCCGTGCCTACGGCACGCGAATCGAGGAGCTTCTGGGCTCCGCGACGTCCATGGGCGATCTCGGGGAGGATTTCGGCGGCGGGCTAACGGCCGCGGAGGTCGATTATCTCGTGCGCCGCGAATGGGCCCGCACGGCCGAAGACATCCTCTGGCGCCGCTCCAAGCTCGGCCTGCATGTGCCGGTTGACGCCCCAGCCAGGATCGATGCCTACTTGACCACGAAGAACGCGGCCTCCGTCGCCGCGCAATAAGGGTTGGGGCACGAAGGGTTGGGGAAGGACATGGCTCACTACGTCGGCGCCATCGACCAGGGCACGACCAGCTCGCGCTTTATCGTGTTCGACAAGGTCGGGTCCATCGTGTCGGTCGCCCAGAAGGAGCACGAGCAGATCTATCCCGGGCCCGGCCACGTGGAGCACGATCCGCTCGAGATCTGGCGCAACACGCAGGGGGTCATCGAGCAGGCGCTGGCGAGGAAAGGGCTGTCGCCCCGCGACCTCGCCGCCATCGGCATCACCAACCAGCGCGAGACGACGCTGATCTGGGACCGGCGCACCGGCCGGCCGCTCTACAACGCCCTCGTCTGGCAGGACACCCGTGTCGATCCCGTTGTCGAGGAATTCGCCCGCGACGGCGGGCACGATCGCCTGCGCGACAGGACCGGCCTGCCGCTGGCGAGCTATTTCTCCGGCCTGAAGCTGCGCTGGCTGCTCGACAACGTTCCGGGCGCGCGCGAGAAGGCGGCCGCCGGGGATGTGCTGTTCGGCAATATCGACACCTGGCTGGTCTGGAATCTCACTGGCGGCGTCAGGGGCGGCTGCCACATCACCGACGTGACCAATGCCAGCCGCACCCAGCTCATGAACCTCGGGAGCCTTGCCTGGGACGAGGAGATCCTGAACCTCTTCGACATCCCGAGGGCCTGCCTCCCGCAGATCCGCTCCTCAAGCGAGGTCTATGGGGAGGCGGCCGACGGACTCGCGGGCGTTCCCATCGCGGGCATCCTCGGCGACCAGCAGGCGGCCCTCGTCGGGCAAGCCTGCTTCCGGCAGGGCGAGGCGAAGAACACCTACGGCACCGGCTGCTTCATGCTCATGAACACCGGCGAGACCCCCTACCCTTCGAAATGCGGCCTGCTCACCACCGTGGGCTATCGGTTCGGCCAGGCCAGGACCGTCTATGCCCTCGAGGGCTCCATCGCGATCGCCGGTGCCCTGGTGCAGTGGCTTCGCGACAATCTCGGGATCATCGGGTCGAGTGCCGAGATCGAGACCCTCGCCCGCGGCGTCGACGACAATGGCGGCGTGACGATCGTGCCGGCCTTCTCGGGCCTCTATGCGCCGCACTGGAACGCGCATGCCCGCGGCCTCATCGGCGGCCTGACGCGCTTCGCCAACAAGGGTCACATCGCCCGCGCGGCGCTGGAAGCGACCGCGTTCCAGACCCGCGAGGTGCTGGACGCCATGACGAAGGACACGGGCATCGCCGTGAAGGAGCTGCGCACGGACGGCGGAATGGTCGTCAACGAGCTTCTGATGCAGTTCCAGGCCGATATCCTGAATGTGCCCGTGGTGCGGCCCAGGGTGATCGAAACCACGGCCCTGGGCGCCGCCTATGCGGCCGGCCTGGCGACGGGCTTCTGGAGCGGGACGGATGAATTGGTGCGCAATTGGGCCGTCGACAGGCGGTGGAATCCGGCCATGGACGCGGCCCGGCGCGAGCGGCTGAACGCCGTCTGGGACAGGGCCGTCGCCCGCTCGCTCGACTGGACGGACTGAGCTTCGAGCATCCTGTTGGAGCCCTGTCTTGTCATGGCCGGGCTGTCCCGGCCACACCCGTCATCTGACGCGCAGCGCCACTCGCATCGGCATCACCGGCACAAGGCCGGCAGCGACGACGTGCAGGGCCGCCGCCTGTCACGCCGCGGGCAGCGCGGCACGGATCCTGGACGCGAGTTCGGTCAGGATCTCGGGCTTTTCCATCTGGCCCGTATGGGGCTTCAGCGCCACGCCCTCGAAGCGGGGGATCACATGGAAGTGAATGTGGAAGACCACCTGTCCGCCGGCGCTCTCATTGAACTGCTGGATCGTCAGGCCGTCGGCCGAGAGCGCCGTTTTGGCAGCCTTCCCGACGATCTGAACGGCCTTCGCCAACTCGGCCAGATCGTCGGGATCGACGTCGAAGAGGTTGCGGGCCTTGTTTTTCGGGATGACCAGCACGTGCCCGTCCCCTCGGGGCATGACGTCCATGAAGGCCAGGATCCGGTCTGTCTCGTAGATTTTGTGGCAGGGAAGCTCGCCCCGTAGGATCTTCGCGAACACATTGCTGTCGTCGTAGGTCATCCCGCCCTCTCTTCCTGCGATACGAAGGTTGCAGGCGCCCGCCCACGAACACCCGCGACGAGCCTTTTACAGGCATCACGGGTGATAATCATCTCTTTCGGTCACAGCGGGGACCGTCCCTCCGAGAGTCCTCACCGTCTTGCGCAAAAGGACCCTTCTCAGTTCCGGACAGGCGAGGATCTACTACTTACCTTCGCCACGACCTTATTCGCAAATAGAACGCATCGGAGGAACTGGTATCGAGGTAAGTACCTTTTTGGTTCTTATTCCCACGGACAAGTTGTTGCCACGTTTCCGCGGCTTAAATCTCTCTGCTAAGCGTAACAATTCGACGCATTTGAATATTTTCGTGAAAATTTTTGCAAAGGTTCGATCAAACCTACCGGAACCATCGAATCCCCTTGCGGTTGAAGAAACACGGACACCATTGATAAGGAGGCATAAATGGCAGGTGGTTCGACCTCGAAGCGTGGCTTCGCGTCGATGGACTCTGACCGGCAGCGCGAGATCGCAAGCAAAGGCGGTAAAAGCGTTCCGGCCGAGAAGCGGTCTTTCTCCCAGGATCGCGAACTCGCCTCGGAAGCTGGCCGCAAGGGCGGTCAGGCCTCGGGCAACACCCGCGGCAACCAGGAGTAGTTCTTTTCCGACAACGATTGGTTTAGGGGCCGCTGGACGGCCCCTTTACTTTTTGAGGTCTTCATTGGCTTACCGCAATCTCAACCGGATCGCGCCGCTGACACGGCCCTCTTCTCCGACAGCGACAGGGCCGTAGCGGCCAGCATGATGCCCATGCCGAGACCTTCCGCCCAGCCGAACGGTTCATGGGCGTAAGCCACTCCGGCGGCAACCGCGATGATCGGACTGATGAAAGAATAAAGTCCCGCCCGAAAGGCGCCCCAGTCACGCACGAGCCCCAGATAGATCCAGAAAGCGACCAGCGAGCCGCCCAGCACCAGGATCCCCAGGCCGGAAAGGGCCCTCGGGTCGGACAGCGCCGCGAAATATGCGGGATCATATCCCTCGATCGCGAAGGAGACCGGGACCAGCGCAACGCCGCCGATGAGGCTCTGCCAGAAGGCGAGGATCAGCGGCGGCATGGCCAGGGTCAGCGGCCGGCTGATCACCGAACCCCATGCGTAGGACACGGTCCCGATGGCAACGGCGATGAGGCCGAAAACCGGCGTGGCGCCATCCTGAGCGGAGCCCGTTCGACCGGAGAAGAGAAGGGCAAGACCCACAATCCCGAACCCGATAGCCGCGACCCTTCGCAGTGTGATCCGCTCCTGCCCGTAGAGCGCTCCGATGATCACCAGGAAGATGGGCATCAGGGACAGATTCACGATGGCGGACAAACCGCTCGGCGCCCTCGCGACGCCCCAGAACAGGAAGCCGTAGCAGCCGGTCGTGATCAGCAGGGAGGCAGCCACGATGCGGCCGAACTGGCCGGACCGGACAGGAAGGCCCTGTATCTGCGCGACCAGGAGAAAGCAGGGTGCTGCGAGGAGGAAGCGCATCGCCGCGAGAAAGATCGGCGGGACCACCTCCGAGGCAACCTTCATCGGCAGCCAGGTCAAACCCCAGATGAGCGCCATCAGGGCGAAAGCTGCGATGCGCCTCACGCGAGAGACCCGATGACGGCCATTCCTGATTCCGGAAGATTGGGCTGCGAAGAACGTTATCGTGGCAGCAGGAGAACGATTTGAACAGATGGACGGTAGGAGTCTTTGCAGGAAGACACCGGTTCGGAGCCAGAACCCGAGCGGGCTGGAGCATCGGACGCAAGAGTGGGCCCACTCTTAGGATCTGATCCGATGCTAATCCATGGAACGGCGCATCGTTGAGTGCGGCCCCTCCGGGTCCGCACGGTGCGCTAGTGCCTCAGGTTGCGCCCCGCCTTGCCCGGGGCGGCCTCGACAAGGACCTCCTCGGAGGATCCTGTCCCCATCATGGCTCTGAATTCGGGCAGGCTCGGAAGCACGAACACGAGGCCCCCTGCATCCATGTATCGAACGATCTCCCCGGTCAGGGCTCCCATGAAATGGAGCGAGGCGACATCCAGGAGCGTCGCGGCGTCGACGGCCAAGTCGGACGCGAGGTTGCGCGAGGAGGCGATCAGGGTGAGCAGGCAGAACTCGTCCAGGCTCCCATGACGGGATCCGACAGGACGATAGGAGAACGGTCTGCCGCGCTGGCGCGTCAAGGCGAAGGCCAGCAGAAGGGCGTCCGAGACGATGGCCTTGGCGGCGTCAGGCCCGGTATAGGCGGTCAGTCCATGCTCGGGCCCGTCGAGAAGAGCCAGATCATATTGATCCTCGAGGAGGTCGAGAGACCGGAAAACGTCGATGACGGGAACGATGCTCGGATGGAGCAGGACCGCAACGGTCCGTGGCGCATTCAAGCATGGGAACACTTCAAGCATCAGGCAACAGACCTCAGATATGCGGGCGGCTTCCCGTCGGCACCACATGCGGCAAGGCGGGAACGAGAAGATGCCTCCTCAGCAGCAGCGGACAGGTCACCTCGTCCTGGGAGCAGACCGGAATGATGCCGCTGAGCATGGAGGCTACGGATGTCTTGTCCCGAGGCGGGGAGCTGGAGGCGAGCCGGGAGAATTCGTCCGGAAGCTCTTCCTGACAGAGAACCGCGTCCAGTTCGTTCGTGGCAGTCATGATCATTTCCTCCGCATTCTCATCGTGCTTGGAACGGCAACGTATGCGTCAACCCTCGGTTCCTTGTGCGGCAACAAGTCCGGTCGTGCCTGGGAGAGCGAACCCAGCCGGGGGAATGCGTTGCGCCCGCGTGTCGGCATGGGCGCGACGGGTGGGCGCCGCACACAGCAAAACGGCGCCTGAGTGACCTCAGACGCCGCCTGCCGGCAGAAGCCGCGATTGCAGTTACTGCTTCGGAGCCGTGGTGGTGCCGGTCGTCGAACGGTTGGCGCTGTTGTCGCCGTCCTCATCGAAAGCCGGAGCAGCCTGGAGCTCGGCCTTCGTCATCCGAAGGACGACGCGCTCGGGCTGGTTCTGGTTGCTCGACGAGGTGTTCGCCGCGGTGTTGGTCGAGCCGGCCGTGCCGGAACCCATCGTGGTCGTGTTGCCCGTGGTCGCCGTCGAGCCGGCTGTCGAACCCGTGGTGTTCACGTTGTTGTTGCCGCTGCGGCTGCTGTCCATGGCCTGCGCCTGCTGGCTGGTCATGAACTCGAGCGACTTGAACGGAACGGCCACATCCTTCTCGCCGATGCCGAGGAAGCCGCCCACGCCGACGACGGCCGCCATGATCTGACCGTTACGGTCCAGGATCACGTCATTGATGTCGCCAATCGATTCGTTGTTGGCGCTGACCACCTTGGTGCCGATCAGATCGGACGCCATGACGTGGTTCGTTTCCATCTTGGTGATGAACTGACCCTGCATGGCGCTGTTCTGGCCCATGGTGGTCGTGGACTGCGCCGAAGAGGAGGATCCGGAGGCACCTGGCTGCATGGCCGGCGAGCCCGTGGTGGTCGAGCCCGAGCCCGAAGCAGCCGGGCGATCGGTCGGAGCCGACGGGGACGAAGTCTGTGCGAGTGCGGGCGCGGCCGCAAAAGCCGTCACGACAAGGCAAGCCGCCATATGCTTCTTCAGCATTGCATATTTCTCCTGAGGATCGGTTAAAATCGCGTTGTGCACCGAAGTGCGCGGGGGTGTAACGCGCAGCCCTAGCCTCCGTTCCGAATATCCGCTGGATCAAGCTAATATTATCGGCGTCTATATTCCGAAAATCTAAGATGAATACTTATTAATATTTTATGGCGGCAAAGTACCTGTGCCGCCTGCACGATGACAGGCAACATCAAGCATGCCGATAACGGCAACAGTCTTGACGATGATTGGTTCCGGCCGGATCGTGCGACCCCGGCTGCCCGCCGCTGAAGGGATGCAACGGACCAGACCGAATGACAGCCGGCTCACCGGAGAAGCCGCTTGCCCGATGCGGAGATGCCGGACATCAAGTCCTCAGGACAGCGACTGCTCGAGGAAAGCGAGGCAAAGGCTCGGCATCCGGTTGGCGCTTGCCTTGGCAAGCGGGGAGACGTCGCCGACGCAGCCGATGGGGTTGCGGCTCTTTGGCTTCTGGGTCTGGTTCTGCGGAGCCTCATTGCCCTCCTGGCGGCGAACCGGGTGCTGTGCAACCGGGCCCTGCACCTCCTCCTTGAGGGTCACGACCGGCAGGTCCGTGTCCCGCGCGAAGGTCGTGGTGCCGGAGCGGGGATCCGACTTGTAGAGCACCTTGCCTTCCTGGTCCCGCAGGATCACGGCAGCGTTGGACACGCCGACCAGCTCCACGATCGAAACCGCTGCCGGCCGGCTCGACGGAACAGGCGCCGCGATCCGATCGCCCCTCACCGAGACTGGAGCCGCGAGAGCCAGGGCTTCCGACTGCACCAGCGGAGACATGGTGAAGGACGATGGTGCGAAGCTTCCGGCCACGAAGAAAGCCCCAGCCAATCCGACCAAAGCTACAGGTGTGCGGAACATCCCTCTCTCCTGCTATCCCAGCTCAACTATTCGAAAAAACAACGCGACCATTTCTTTGATGTTCCTGCCTCATTCCCTGGGAGCGAAGAATAAAAAGTGGGGTAAAAAAGCTGGGAACCTTTGTTTTCGATAGGGCGTTCTTAAAGTACCGGCCTCCTGGTCCTCCCCGCATTCCCCTTGTGCATTGGCCGGCACCTAAGACGGGCTCATCAGCCCGTCTTTTTTTGTGCTTATACGTCACGATAAAAGAAAAGCCCGGCCAACGGCCGGGCTATTACTTGGTAATCCTATCAGCTTGAAGGATCAGGCAGTTGCAGCACGGGGCTCGCGGCGCCGGGCGCTCTGCTGGAAGAAGAGGGCCTGGCTGATCACGGCCGAGACGTTCGCCGGCTGGAACGGCTTGGCGATCAGGAAGGCGGGCTCGGGCCGCTCGCCGGTTAGGAAGCGCTCGGGATACGCCGTGATGAAGATCACCGGAACCTCGAAGGCCTTGAGGAGGTCGTTGACCGCATCGAGACCCGAGCTGCCATCGGCCAGCTGGATATCGGCCAGGATCAGGCCCGGCTGCTTGGCGGAAGCGAGCTTGACGGCTTCGGTCCTCGTGCGGGCGACTCCCGTCACGTTGTGGCCGAGGCCCTCGACTAGGGCCTCGAGGTCCATGGCGATGAGAGGCTCGTCCTCGATGATGAGGATGTCCGTCGCCATATCGGCCGCGAGCTCCCGTCCAGCCTCGTCGACGAGTTCACGGACGGTCTTCGTGTCGACGTCGAGGATCTGGCCGACCTCCTCCTCTCCAAAGCCCTCGAGGCAGGACAGAAGGAAGGCCTGACGGGGAAGTGGGGTGATCTGGCCGAGACGGACCTCCGCCGGCAGGTCGCGCTGGATCTGCTCGCTGCGTCCGTTCACCGACAGGGAATTCCAGATTCGGGTAAAGACCTGAAAGAGCTCGACCTTCACGTTTCCGGAAGGACCGATGGTCTCGGGCTCGCTGACGAGGGTTTCGAGGGTGGCGGCCACATAGGCGTCACCAGCCATCTGGCTGCCTGTGAGCGCGCGCGCGTAGCGGCGAAGATACGGTAAATGCTGGACGACAAGCTGCGCTGTCGACATTCGCTTCCCCTTAACTGTGCTTTTGGCTCGTTGTACTGACGGACCATTAAACGCGGCGAAGCTGCGAAAGTTCCATGGATGGAACCGGGCGCAGCAACCAGCGTTATTGCTCGAAAACGAATATATGGATATTGCCAAGATTGGCTATCCCCCTGAAAAAATTGGGATGGCAAGGGGACGAAGATGACGGTCGATAAGGGGAACAAGCTTGCTCGGGCCATTCTGGATGCATCCGTGAACGACAAGGACGATAAGCTTGCCAACGACCCCAAGCTCGACAGCGGCAGTCAGAAGCGCATCGGCGACCAACTTCGTGCCATGTATGACGAACTGATGCAGCAGCCTGTCCCGGACCGTTTCAAGGAACTGCTCGATCAGCTGGACAAGAAGAACGGGGGGAAGGAGGGGTCTCAATGACCCCAGAACCCGAACCGGAGTTACGGGAAGCTCTTCTCGCAGCGGTTCCCAGCCTTCGTGCCTTCGCCATCTCGCTTTCGGGTCAGGTCGACAGGGCGGACGACCTTGTTCAGGATACTCTCCTCCGGGCCTTGGCCAATCTGCATCGGTTCGAGCCGGGAACGAACCTGAATGCGTGGCTCTTCACTATCCTTCGCAATCTTTTCCATTCCGAGTACCGCAAGCGGCGCCGCGAGGTCGAGGATCCCGACGGCTCCTATGCAGGGCGCCTGAAGGTTCAGCCCGAACAGGGCTCCCACCTGGATTTCGAGGATTTCCGCAGCGCGCTCGCCAAGCTCCCGTCCGACCAGCGCGAGGCTCTGCTTCTGGTTGGCGCATCCGGCTTCTCCTACGAGGAGGCCGCGCATATCTGCGGCTGCGCCGTCGGGACGATCAAGAGCCGCGTGAATCGTGCCCGCTTTCGCCTCGCGTCACTGCTGAACGTCGAGGACATCGAAGACCTCGGTCCCGACAGCATGACAAGAGCGGCCCTGCAGGGCTGACCGTTCCCCTCTCCTTTCCCAAACGTCACCTCATAAACGAGAACGCCGCCCTTGCGAGGCGGCGTTCGTGACCTCGACGCCTGATCGGCGTCACGAGGCCAACATCACATGGGGCTTCGTCCCCGCAGCAGACCGATCACGGCCGAGATGGCGAAAAGAACGATCGCTACGAAGAAGATCAGCTTCGCAATCTCGACAGCCGTACCGGCAATGCCGCCGAAGCCGAACAGAGCTGCGACCAGAGCGATGATGAGAAAAGTGACTGCCCAACCGAGCATGGTGTTACCTCGCTGAATTTACAATCGACTGTAAGCCGACGATGTTCAAACAACGCCAAGCGCGACTGTAGGGTTCCAATCGGAGCACGCTCAACTGTGTTCATCCACCGTTCAAAGGTATTCGGGCAGGCTTTCTTTCACATGGAACCTGCCCCTAGCCCATACGTTTTCCAGATCACTTGGGAGAGATGGTCGATGACTCGTTCGGTTGCCCTTCGCGCATTCTGTATCTTTGCGGTTGTTACTGTCCTGGCAGCGATGACTGGTGCGGTGTCTCAAGTCGAAATTGCAGAAGTCCTTTTCGTTCTTGGCGGGTCTCTGTCGGCTGTCATGCTTTTCTTCGCCTGGGCGACGCCGCAGCAAAGCCTCGTCCCTGTTCGCGTCCGCCGCAGACGCTGACGCGCTACTCGGTGCTTACAGAAAGGGCGGCCCTTTGAGCCGCCCTTCCCTTTTCAGGATTCCGTCGCATCCCCGCCATTCGGGTGCAGGACCGAACCTGTGATGTAGGAAGAGTCCTCGCACGCCAGGAACAAGTATGAAGGCGCGACCTCGTTCGGCTGCCCTGGACGCTTCAGGGGTGTGTTGGCACCGAACTGCTTCACCTTTTCGACCGGGAAAGTGGATGGAATGAGGGGCGTCCAGATGGGTCCTGGAGCCACGCCGTTGACCCGGATCCCGTCTCCAGCGAGCTTCTGGGCCAGAGAGCGCGTGAAGGCGACGATCGCGCCCTTGGTGGCGCTGTAGTCGAGAAGGTCGGCGCTGCCGCGGTAGGCCGTCACCGACGTGGTATTGATGATCGCAGCGCCCGGCTTCAGATGCGGCATGGCCGCCTGCACCATATAAAAGTAGCCGAAGATGTTGGTGCGGAAGGTGCGATCGATCTGATCCGGCGTGATCTCGCCGATATCCTTCTTCGGATGCTGCTCGGCCGCATTGTTGACGAGGACGTCCAGCTTGCCGAAGCGCCGGACGACCTGCTCGACGGCAGAGCGGCAGAAGCCGGGATCGCCGACATCGCCGGCGATGGTCAGGCATGCCCGCCCTTCCCGTTCGACCAGTCGCTTCGTCTCCTGCGCATCCTCGCCCTCGTTCAGATACAGGACCGCCAGATCGGCTCCCTCGCGGGCGAAGAGAACGGCAGTCGCCCGCCCGATGCCGCTGTCGCCGCCGGTGATGAGCGCGACCCTGCCCTGCAACCGGCCGCTGCCGGGATAACGGGGCTCGTATTCGGGTCGCGGGGTCATTTCGGTCTCGTGTCCAGGCTGCCGGTCCTGCGTTTGGGGAGGAAGGGTCTGCGTCTGCTCGGAGCTCATGGCATCATTCCGTCAAAGAAGAGGATGCGGGCCCCCGACCGGCCAGGATGGAGGTCAGGTCTCCAAAGAAGCGAAGCCCGCGTTGGGGCTCAACGCGGGCTCCAATTGCCTGTTCCTGAGAAAGGGCCGGCGCTATTCCGCCGGGTGTGGACGCTCGGCGGTTTCAGGCGTCATCCGCAGGATGTGGTAGAGAATGATTGCCCCGAAGGTGGCCGTGCCGATGCCGTCGAGGGTGAAGCCTCCGACGTTCAGCTTGAAGTTTCCGGCCCCGAGGACCAGCGCGACCGCCACGGTGATGAGATTGCGCGGGTTCGAGAAATCGACCCGGTTCTCGACCCAGATCCGGCCGGCCGTCGCGGCGATGAGCCCGAAGACCACGATGGACAGGCCGCCGAGGACCGGCCCCGGAATGGTCCCGATGAAGGCGCCGAACTTCGGAGACAGCCCGAGGAGAAGCGCGAAACCGGCCGCGATGATGAAGACCAGCGTCGAGTAGATGCGGGTCACCGCCATCACGCCCATGTTCTCGGCATAAGTCGTCATGCCCGTGCCGCCCGCCGCGCCCGACAGCATGGTGGCGATACCGTCGCCCATGAAGGCGCGGCCGAGATAGGGATCGAGGTTGCGGCCCGTCATGGCGCCGATGGCTTTGATATGCCCGAGATTCTCCGCCACCAGGATGATGGCCACCGGGGCGATGAGGCTGATGGCTCGCGCGTCGAAGACCGGGCTCTGGAAGGTCGGCAGGCCGAACCACGCGGCCTGGCCGATTTTCGTGAAGTCGATCGGCTGTCCGAGGCCCAGGATGTTGGCGCAGACGTAGTAGATCAGGTAGCCGGCGGCGCCGCCGATCAGCACTGGCAGGCGGCGCATCGTTCCCGGCGCATAGACGGCCACGAAGCCCACCGCCACCACGGTGGCGAGAGCGATCCAGCGGGCGAAGTCGCTGCCGGCCTGGTTGTCGGGCGTGACCCCTGAGGCGCTGTTGATCGCGATCGGCGCGAGCACGAGGCCGATGGCCGCCACGATCGCGCCCGTCACGACCGGAGGCATCAGCCGTTCGATCCAGCGGTGTCCCGCCAG
Organism: Microvirga sp. HBU67558; assembly: GCF_018069605.1. Lineage (NCBI taxonomy): Bacteria > Pseudomonadati > Pseudomonadota > Alphaproteobacteria > Hyphomicrobiales > Methylobacteriaceae > Microvirga > Microvirga sp. HBU67558. The sequence goes on from NZ_JAGPUP010000553.1 coordinate 44,638, forward strand.
CTGGACCACGAGGCCGATGAGGAAATAAAGGGCGCCGGCCGCGATGATGCCGCCGAGCGCCAGGGGAATGTTCCCGTTGGGGCTGCCGACGCTCGCGCCGGTGGCCACGAGAACGGGCCCGATGAAGGCGAAGCTCGAGCCGAGATAGCTCGGAACTCGACCACCGACCACGAAGAAGAAGATGATGGTGGCAAGGCCTGAGAACAGGATCGACACGTTGGGGTCGAAACCCATGAGGATCGGTGCGAGCACGGTCGCGCCGAACATGGCGACCACATGCTGCAAGCCTACGACGATCATCTGGCCGGTCGGCAGCCGCTCATCCGGCATGATGATGCCTTCGGTCTTCAGGCTCCATCGCGGCAGGAAACTGTCGGACATGAATACTCCCCCAGGATATGGCTTATCGAGCAGCACCGTAGACCCGTGATCCCGGGAATGGCTAGGTGAGATAAGGACTTATTAACCGCCGCGAGAGCCTGGATTCTGGACAAGTGCTCTCTTGGCCGCCACATCATGCCCCATTGCGACGGATGAGGATGACCATGCGCAAAGATCACGACGTTCCGGAAGGCATGCTTCACACCCTCTGGCTCGACAGCCGAAGCCTCAAGGGGAACCTTCTCGGGGATCCCTCCCGTCGCCGGATCGACGTCTATGTGCCGGCAGGTCAAGACGGCCGGAACCTGCCCCTCCTCGTGGATCTCGTGGGCTATACGGCAGGCGGCCCAGCCCATACCAACTGGAAGAACTACGGCGAGAACGTGCCCGAGCGCCTCGACCGCCTGATCGGCACGGGCGCCATGCCGCCGGTCGTGGTGGCCTTTCCCGACTGCTTCACGCGCCTCGGCGGCAATCAATATGTCGACAGTGCCGCCATGGGTTCCTGGGAGACGTTCCTCGTGCGCGAGATGCTCCCCTTCGTCGAGGAACGCTTCGGCTGCGGCGGGGATGGGCGCCGCGGCGTCTTCGGCAAGAGTTCGGGCGGTTACGGCAGCATGGTCCATGCCCTACGGCATGGCGGTTCCATTTGGTCAGCGGCGGCTTCCCACTCCGGAGACGTCGGGTTCGAATATCTCTATCACCTCGGCGAGTTCGCCGGGGCGCTGCGCCACCTCGTCGACCACGGCATGTCCATCGAGGCTTTCCTGCGCAAGTTCGAGGCCGGTCCGAAGGCGAAGGACAAGGATTGGCATGTGCTGATGCTCCTCGCCCAGGCGGCAAGCTTCGACCCGGACCCGGGTCAGTTCTACGGGGTCCGCCTGCCGGTGGATCTGCAGACCTGCGAGGTGATCGAGGAGCGCTGGGCCAACTGGCTGCGCTGGGACCCCCTGCGCATGGTCGATCATCCCGAGCTTCAGGAGAACCTGCGCACGCTGAAGGCCTTCTACATCGATTGCGGCGACATCGACCAATACAACATGGTCTACGGCTCCCGGATCATGCACCGGAAACTCGAAGCCGCCGGCGTCCCTCACACCTACGAGGAATTCCACGACGACCATTCCTCGGTCGACTACCGCATGGACGTCAGCCTGCCGCTCCTGGCCAAGGCGCTTTCGTGACAGGCCCTGTCACGCGCCGCCCGGCTCGTCCTCGGTCGGCAATTCGCAGTGATTGTGGATGTGGGTTGCGGCGAGCGCCGCATGACCCATGCCGACCACGATCTGGTCGAGACCGCGGACGATGTCGCCGGCGGCATAGAGCCCTTTGACGGTGGTTTGGCAATGGTTGTCGACGGTCAGGGCGCCCGACTTGTCGTGCTCGGCACCGAGCGCAATGGCGAGGTCCGAGCGGTAGGTCAGCCCAAGGGCCGAATAGAGTACGTCGAACCGGTGCTCCTTGCCGCCCATATGCACGGCGGAGATGCGATCCTCCTCCATATCCAGCGATTCGACGGGCGTTTCCATGATCTTGATGTCGTGCTCCTCGAGCCTCCCCCGCTGCTCGGGGGTCAGTTCGAGGGGTTGACCTAACGTGAGCAGGGTCACGTCGCGGGAATAGGTGCGGGCGATGAAGACCGCCTCCCCGATCCCGTGGGAGCCGTACGCGATGACGGCGATCTTCCGATCCCGGGACTCATAGCCGTCGCAGATCGGACAATAGCGCACGAGTCCCCGTTGGACGGCGTTGGGCACATCCGGCAGATCGGGCTCGATGTCGACGGAGCCCGTGGCCAGCACCACGCGCTTGGCCGCAATCTGGCTCATGCCGCCGTCGTTGTCCTCCACGACCGCAATGAAGCGGTCCGGCTGCTTGCGAAGGCCTGTGACCCGCCCTGCCTGGATCGTCGGCCCGTACTGCTCCAGATTGGTCCTGGCGCGGGCCAGGATGTCCCTGCCGGAGATCCCTTCCGCAAAGACCGGGATGTTGTGGCTGGTCGGGATCCAGGCTGCCCGTGGTGTGCCGCTGTCCACCACCACGAAGCGGCGCTTGAAGCGGGCGAGATACAGCGCCGTCGTCAGCCCCGCCGGTCCGCCGCCGACGATCAGACAATCCAGGATGTCCCCGTTCGACCCCATTCCCGCACAATCCTCCCGCTAGCCTCACAGGAGGCACAACACCCGAGGGCGGAAAAAGATCGCCACGGCGAAGCCGGTTAGCGGCTACAGGTACCCTCGACACGGATGATGTCGTCCTCGCCCGTGTAGCTGCCAATCTGGATTCCGATGATTTCCAACGAGACGCGACCCGGATTGGCAAGGCGATGCACCGCCCCCACCGGAATGTAGGCTGCCTCCCCCTCCCGTACGAGCGTGGTTCTTCCTTCGACCGTCACCTCCGCGCCCCCATGCAGGACCACCCAGTGCTCGGCTCGGTGATGATGCCGCTGCAGCGAGAGCCCTGCACCGGGTTTGACCACGATTCGCTTGACCTGGAAGCGGGAGCCCCGATCCATCGTCTCGTACCACCCCCACGATTGATCCATGCGAACGGGTTCACTGGCTTCAGGACGCTGTTTAGCGCGCAGCGACGCCACAAAATCCTTCACAAGATCCGGGCGCTTTCGTGCAGCGACAAGCACCGCATCCGGCCTAGTGACCACCACGATATCGTTAAGGCCCGCCACGGTCGTGAGAATGCCGTTACTGTCGATGAGGCTGTTGCGAGTCTCGGTCACTTCCACGTTGCCGCGCAGGCAATTGCCCCTCTCATCTCGGGGCGAGGCATTCCACAAAGCCTCCCAGGTTCCGATATCCGACCAGGAGAAGGAAACTGGGATGACACCGGCTCGGTCCGTATGCTCCATCACGGCATAGTCGATGGACGTCTTCGGTGCGAGCCCGAAGGATCCCTCGTGCAGGCAGATGGAGTCCTGATCCGCAGTGGCCCTTTGAAGCGCCTCCCGGGCCCCTGCGAGGATTTCCGGCTGGAAGCGCGCGAGCTCGTCTAGCATCACGTCGGCCCGAAACATGAAGATCCCACTGTTCCAAAGGTAGCCTTGCTCGATATAGCCCTGGGCGGCGAACCCATCGGGCTTCTCGATGAAGCTGTCGACCTTGAAGGCCGCGGTGCCATCGATTCGTATTCCCGGGCGGATATAGCCATAGCCCGTGGCCGGATCCTGCGGCACCAGGCCCAGGATCATGATATGCCCCTGTCTCGCTGGTTCGATCGCTGCCTCGCATGACATCAAGAATGCCTCGGGGTCGTCGATCACATGATCCGCGGGGACGATCAGGAGGATCGCCTCTGGGTCGCTCGATGCGGCGTGACAGGCTGCGACTGCGATCGCCGCTGCGGAATCCCGTTGAACCGGCTCCAGGATGATAGCGGCTCCAGCGCCAATCTGCGCCAATTGATCCGCTGCGGCGGACTTGGCGGCTTTGCTCAGGATGATGACGGGCTGAGAGAATATAGCAGGTGATGCGACGCGCTGAACGGCCATCTGGAAGGTGGAATAAGGCCCCAGCAGATTGAGGAAAGGCTTAGGTCTGCTGTCCCGCGAGGCGGGCCAAAGACGTGCGCCTGAACCACCACAGAGAATGACGGGAAGGATCTGGGAGCTTCCCTCGCGCATGGCGAACCTTCTTTCGACCTATGATACGCATCCTAGAGTAGCAATATAGTTTCATCAATCGGTTTTTCTTGGGACTCATTTCCGGTACGCAGCTTGGACCGGCGGCCTGATCAGCCCCAGAACGTTCGAAAAGCGCTGTTGACCTCGATTGAAGCCTGCAACCGGGAGCTCGGATCCACGCCGCAGGCCGCCTCTCTTTGCAGATCAGCGCAACAGAGCTATAGGTTCCGATCTTACCGACAATCCCCCTGTTTAGCCGTGCCAACAGGCACTCGGGATGTGATCCTCACGAATGAGCATTGCACAGAACCTCAAGCGTATCCTTCCGACTGAGGCGCGAACCCTCATCAAGCGGAAATTCCCGGAGCCGGTCAGGAGGCTTGCGATCGGGTTGGATTCCATTCCCCTGGTGTTGAACGGCCAAGCCTGGGAGAGATTTCAGCAGCCCAACCCCAACCGCGAGCCGCACCCCCTGTTCTCCAAGATCTGGTCAGGCTTTGGAGAACGGGCCGCTAGGGAGCTCGAGCTTTCCAAACCGCTGGCTCAAAGAGACCGTGCCACCTTGGCCGCGACGGCCTGGTCCCTCGCGAAGTGGTACGCCTATAATGGAAACTACGTCGCCACGCTCGAAAACTTGGTGCTCATGACGACGGCGTTCCCCCGAATGCGCCGCAACGTCTACACTCAGCTCATGATGGTTGAATGCCTGCTTCGCCTCGACCGCCCGGACGAAGCTCAGGCATGGCTGCTATGGGCCTCGAAACACACGAGGATGCGGGCGGAGTTCTATTTCTCGGCCGCGAATATTTGCCATGCTCTGGCAAGCCGGGCCGGGTCGGTGCGCTCCGCCGATGCCGAGCGCCTGGCGTGGCTGAACAAGGTCTACGAGGAAGGCGGATTTTCGAAGGTCGGCCTACTGAACGATGATGCGCCCTTGAGCATCGAGAACCTCACCGTTGCTCATCCACGCCCCACGGAGGCTTCCGCCAAGCTCAGCGTTCTGGTTCCCGCCTACAACTGCGCCGAGACTCTCCCGATCGCCCTGAACAGCATCCTCAATCAGACGTGGCGCAACCTGGAAGTCCTCGTCGTCGATGACCGGAGCCCGGATGAGACCTGGCAGGTCATCCAGGACTTTGCCCAGCGGGACCATCGCGTCATTCCGCTGCGACATGAGCGGAATGGAGGCGCATACGCCGCGAGGAATACGGCCCTGTCCCACGCCACGGGCGATTTCGTCACCGTTCATGATGCCGACGACTGGTCGCACCCTGAAAAGTTCGCCGCTCAGATGCTTCATGCAACATCCCGCCCAGAGGGCATCAGCACCACGATCGGCGTCCGGGTCTCGACGGATCTCCGGTTCGACGTGAAGGCCAACATGGCCGGAATGCTGATGGAGAACACCTCCTCGCTGCTCGTGAAGAGGCAGACCCTTGCCGACCTCGGCGGTTGGGACGCCACTCGGCTCGGGGCCGACTCGGAGTTGTACGAGCGTATCCGGGCACGGCACAGTCTCGTGGCGAACAAGCTTTATCCCGCAACGCCTCTGACGCTGATCCTGTTCAGCGGCTCGTCCCTCACCCAGACCAAGGCCGCCGGGATCGCAACCGTGAACTACGGCGCACGACGCCAGTACAAGGAAGCTTACCGCTTCTGGCATGCCACGGAGATGGCGAAACCCGAGCCCGACCTTCGCATGACGCCTGACCGGCGCTTTCCGGCTCCCCGGATTATCCTGGGACGTCGGGAGCCGATCCAGAACATCGACGTCATCGTCGTCGGGAACTTCGCCGATGCGGCCCGGCCTCTCGAGCAGGACGTCGGACGCTGGCGGACGCTGGCGGAGGCAGGCCTAAAGCTCGGGGTCGTTCACTGGCCGAGCTTCAGACGGGCCGAGGCCAATATCGTGCCTTCGGTCCGCGCTGCCATTGCGGAAGAACTCGTCGGGAACATCGTTCCCGGTGAAAACGTGGCGTGCAAAGCCGCTGTTCTCCTGGATGCCGCTCTCCTCGACGATCCGCCGTCGCCCTTGCCGATAATCGCGGCCGAACGCCTGTACGTGATTGGCAGCACCGACCTGCCGGTCTCCCAAGCAGAGGCCGCCGCGAACTTTTTCGGGTGCACCCCGCTCCTCATCGAGGAGGCCGGGCTGATGGGCGCGTTACGCAGCCTCGCGCCTATCCCGCCGAAGGCTCCAGGCTTGTAGGTCGGCCTCCGTAGGTACCTGAGCGGCCCGCTTATAGGAGCCAGACCCGCATCGCACGAAGCGGACGCCTTCATCTTGGCGCGTTTGATCCGGGGAGCAGACTGTCCGGGACCGGAAACGGGCGCGTCTCGAGAGGGAATGGCATATAGAGACTCTTCGTCGTCTCGTGCCAGAGACCGAAAGACCGGCGGTAGGCGCTGCGAACGGGACTGAAGAGCCCCAGTTCGCTGTCGATGGCGAAGACTCCACCGCCCGAGAGCGTCCCTTCGGACCAGTTTACGAACGACAGCAGCTTGCCGATCCTCACGATGCTCTGTCGTCCAAAGGCTCGTTCAAGCCGCAGATGGAATTCTCCATCGCCTGCCGCCCGGACAGAGTCGTACCAGCCGATCCGTCCGATCACCGCCTCCCGCCTGAACATCAGAGACGAGGCGTCGGGCCGGAGATAGCCGCTCAAGGCCCGGAATCCTCGTTCGTGGGAGCAGCGGATGTGCTCGACCCATGTCGCGACCGCCGATCGATTTCTTTGCAGCTCGGCGACGGCGAGTGCGATCTTCTGCGGATGAGCCCAGTCGTCCGCATCCTGATTGGTGACGAACTCGCCGGTTGCGGCCGCCAAGGCGGTGTTGCGTGCCACGAACGCGCCCGCGTTGCGCTCCAGGGTGATTAGGCGGAAACGCGGGTCAGTGTCACAGAACCGGGCGGCGATCACGCCGGTTTCGTCCGTGCTGCTGTCATCGACGATGATGACCTCGAGATCCTGGTAGGTTTGATGACGCAGGGACTCCAGGGCGTAGGACAGGGTCTGCGCGCTGTTATAGGCCGGCATCAGAATCGAGACCAGCGCCCCCCGTATCGGATCTGCCGCAACGGAAGTTCCCACCACGTTGTCGCAGGAGAGGGGCGCACGGGCATCTCTCAGGGCAACCGGGTCGAGACCTTGGCGCACGAGAACAGCATTGATGCGGTCACGCTGGAGGTCGTAACGGCCGTTCCGAAAGTGGATCTGCGCGTCGAGGATGTCGATCTTGGATCTATTCCGGTCGCTGCGCGCCTCGCGCCTGAGCACAGCCTCGAGTTCGTGCGCTTCCGCGACCATACCACTAGACTGGAGGTGATGAGCACACTTCAACAGGATGTCAAAATGGCTTGCGGCCAGCGCTGCCCGCTGGTCCAGGACGCGCTTCAGCACCGCCTTGCCGGTGTCCGGACCCATGGTCTCGGCGAACAGGTGCGCCTTCGCCAGAAACACCGACGCCTCCTCGCTGCCCGGCTCCTCCAGAACGGTCACGATGATCTGCTCGACCACGTCGAAGCGCTTCAGGTTGGCCGCCGCCAGGAGGTGGAGGTACCGGCACTCGAAATCCGCCCTGCCCTCTTGGGGCATCGCCTCATAGGCTTGGACGAGTTCGTCGAACCGATGCGCCGCGAGGAGCGCATTGAGCAGCGCTCTCCAGACGCGCGCCGTCTTGGGTTCGGCGCGGGCAAGATACTCGGCCGCCTGGTTGAAATTTCCCGTATCGAGGAGCGCGCCAGCCCGACCGAGAACCGCTGTCCGGCGGTCCGGCGACATTGCTCTCAGCTGAAACACCGCCCTCCTGAGAAGATCGTTCTGCTTGAGGCGAGCAGTGGCTCGCCGGAGGAGCTGTTTCATCGGTGAATGGTCAACCTGCTGCACGTGGGGCGCGAGATTTACCATTCGGGCGGACGACGGGGCAAGCCGCCCGCCTACGGTCGCATCCGCCTCTTTACAGCCGCTGGCCTCCCGGTCGTTCAGTGGCTTGAGCGTGCTTCTGTTTCAGGCCACTCAGCCGGGGCGGCATGAGCCGCCCTATGCCGTAGATCGCGATGGGAAGCCATGAGAGTTCTTCTGAAGGCTACGTTAATCTCGATCCCCAACCGTTAAGGCGGGCGATGAACGCTATCGCTCCAGACTGGCTCCCCCGAGCAACCGCCGAGTTTATCGCTGCGCTGACGCGGCCCCGCCCTAGGCAGAAATCGCGCAAGACCGCCAAAGGAGATCGCTTCCCTGTTCGATACTCTTGGAACGTCAGCCTGCATTCTGAGGGACCAGCCGATCATGACGAGGCATACAGCAGCAATCTTGTGGATGCGGGATGGCAGCCCACTGGCTGAGCCAACTTTCTGCTAATACTCGCCTGCCGGCGCGTGCGGATCTGCCGCAACTTCATCTCGCAGGTGGCGAACCAGTCGGGATAGGGAAGTCTGGCTTCCTTGCCGAAAGCGGCGAATTTCACCTACTCGGCCTAGCCCGGACGTGCCCAGTCGGGCGCATCAATGTCTTGGTCGCAAATGACTCAGTTCCGTGCTTCAGTGCCCAATCCAAAAAGATCATTCGTGATCTCAGCTCCAGAGCGCGAGCCTCCACCTAGAACACCACCACCCGCCGGAGGCGCCGGATTTCGGGGATCTGCCAAAGCCCTTAGAGCATACCGTGCTGCAGAACTGCTCGATGCTAAGGTATTGCGATATCAACGTTCTGATCTTATTGGTCTTACAGCTTTAGCGGGCTTAGCGCCAAGCGTCACAACCAACGGTAATGACTATGAGCCAATCTAACGCGAGCGGTGCATCCCCTCTTGGGACCGAGCCTCACCTCGCCGCGGCCTCTAATCACTGGACTCAGTGCATATCTCCAGCATCCTTTTGGCCTTGCTCGCACCTGATCAGATCGGACTGGCTTGAGCACGGCCCGTTTGCTTTTTGGTTGATCGAAGCTCTCAAGCCGCAAACATTGGTTGAGCTTGGGACTCAGGATGGGTTCTCGTACCTCGCTTTCTGCCAAGCTGTGCGCCGCCTTGAGTACGTTACATCTTGCTATTCTGTAGGAACTTGGGAACGCATCGACATTACAGGCTCACCTAGAGAGGGCGATTTTGCTCTTGTAAATGCACTGAACGGTCAGAACTACGCGGATTTTTCGCATGTAATGCAGGGCCCATGTGACGAGATCATACCGCGTTTTGCTGACGGAAGCATCGACCTACTCCATTTTGAGGGGCACCACACGTATGAGGCGATGCAAACCACGTTTGGAAAGTGGCAGAAGAAGATTTCCTCGCGAGGCGTATTCCTTGTTCACAACATCAATGTCCGTGACGACAACATCGGCGCCTGGCGCCTTTGGTCTGAATTGAAGACAAGATTCCCGTCATTCGAATTCACTCACGGCTCCGGATTGGGGGTGATCGCAGTCGGAACAGAGATACGAGCACCTCTTCAATCCCTATTTTCGCTGCGCGACGGAGACATCGACATCATTCGTGCGACCTATTCGAAGCTAGGACGTGCTGTGAGAGAAGAGTTTGAACTCGAAAAGACCAAGGCAAGCCTCATTAGCGCTGTAACCGAACAACGCAGACTTCGCGCCGACATCTCAATGCAGAAGCGGCAACACACGGCAGAGATCACAGCCCAAGAGGAAGCACTTCAGCAGCTCGGCACAGTTGTCGCGCGTATTCCCAAACCTGTCCGCGCAGCGATCCGATATGGCGCCAAGGCGGTTTGGTGGCTTCTCACGCCAGAACGAATACGGATGCGCCTCACCGCATTGCGGGCCCGCGTGAAAGCTCAAGCCCTGGCGAGACGAAAGAAGGTTCATCCGACTCCCATAGATATGGGACACTACTCTCGATGGGATCAAAAGCAACGAACTGTAGGACCGCAAGCAGGGGTCGAGTTATCTGCTACAGAAATCCGACCAAACAAATCTTCGCCAATCCGGCTCGGGATACTTGCGGCTGACGTACAAGACTTCACACTCAACATTTCAGGCTGGGTGATCAACGAGAAGTATCCGGGTCTTCCAATCCAACTCGCACTCGAACTCGGTAACTCCTCAAGCCCCCGGGCGACGTTCTTCGCCTACAGTCGATCTGGGAGCCTCGAATACAGCCTCCCCGAGGCTGCCTTGCACTTCAGCATCTCGCACGAAATTCCTGAGCGCCTCCTCGGACACAGTGTCCGAATCCGAGCCTTGGACGATGACGTCATCTTTGAGGACCTGCTCGTAAACTGGAATGGCTTCTCCTCTCATCCGAAGAATGAGACTGCGCTTTCGCTCGCATATGCGCCAACGCGCACGAGCGACTTGATCGTCGGCAAGGTCGAGATTGCGAGAACTAATCGTGTCAGTGGTTGGGCTTTGAATAGAACCAATCCTCAGAGCGACGTCGTAGAACTAATTTTGACAATCGATGACGTTCCTTATGCACGTACGAAAGCCGCTCACTTCCGTGAGGATATTGAAAATGCAGAAGGTGAAGGCGGCTTTGTTGGATTCGAATTTCCTCTTGCGCCAAACGTCCTTGCAGCCGGTAGCATCAAGGTAAGCGTTCAACCCTCAGTCGGAAGGCCAAGGGTCGCTCAGAATGTTCGCGAGATCAAACCATCAGGACATCACATTGCCTCAAGCCTTGCCCCTGAGCCGTACCTTTTCGATGTCCACCGCAGGATGCGGCGGGAACAGAAGATTTCAGTCATCATTCTGAACCGCAACGGAGCGGACGTTCTAAAAGATTTATTGGACTCAGCACGGAGGACCGGCGATCTCGAGCGCTTTGAGTGGATCATCGTCGATCATCACTCGACCGATGATTCCGCTGATGTCTGCGCCAGAGCAAAAAGTACTGGTGCCGACATTCATTTCTTTGACCGGAAGGGTAATTTCAGTTTTAGCGACTCAAACAATTTCGGAGCAAAGAAGGCAGCGGGTGATATCCTGGTATTCGCCAACAACGATCTCATTTTCCGACATCCGACCTATGAGCGCATACTGGACTCCTTTGAAGATGATCGCGTCGGCATCATCGGAGCGAGGCTCTTAGATTTCGTCGAGGCGCCAGGTTGGGAATCTCGCCTCCCCGTTCAACACGTTGGGGTGTTTGCTAAGCCAAGAACGGAGAATGGTTGTCTACGGCCGTACGAGTCAAGACTGGCGAGAGAAACGCCAATCTTCCCTAATGCCAGACAATCACGCCCGGCTGTGACCGCCGCATTTATCGCAATGCGGCGGACTGACTTCGAAGCTGTCGGCGGCTTCGACGAGACTTACTCATACGGGCTTGAGGACGTCGACCTAAGCTTCAAGGTCAGAAGCCAACTGGAGAAGGAAGTACTTTGTGACCAAGGCCTAGAGATCATTCACCGCCACGGCTACAGCCGGAGCAAGGACGAGAGCGCCGCGATCAGACGCCGTAACAATAACCATCACTTCAACCGCTTATGGGCTCAATGGCTTCGGCGAAATATTCGTCGGGATGTGCTGTCCCGGCCCGGCTATTGGACTGGTGCGCGTCCGACTATCGGATTTATCGTGAAAGATACCGTAGGCAGCGACGACTTTGTCGTTGCGCTCGAACTTGGTCGCGCACTTCAAGATATCGTGCCAGTTCACCTTCGGTATCTGGGGGAAGCCGATTGGTATAACCTAGGCGGAATTGACATATTGATCGTCATGGTAGGCGAATTCAGTCTTACTAAAGTGAAGACGATGAATCCTTACATGACGACTGTAAACTGGGTGCAGCAGTGTGATGGCAGCTGGATTGAGAATCCCTCCGTTCACGAATATGACCATGTTTGGGCTCTATCTGAGCGCGCCGCAGATTTCCTGCGGACGCACAGTGGGCGCAAAGTCGAGCTTCTGCCGCTTGCCAGCAACATCAATCGTTCTCCGGACCATCGGCCACTCCCAGAGTTCGATTGCGACTACTGCTTCATAGGCAACAATCATGGTGGTCCGAGAACCATTCAATTCGACCTGGATCCCTCATCGATCAATGGACGAGGGATAATACTTGGAGCGAACTGGGATCGCACCCCACTCTCCGCTATCAGCATAGCTCCCGTCGATTATACTAAGTATCCAAGTGTCTACGCATCGAGTAAGATCGTAATCGATGACGTACAAGGCACTGCGAAAGTGTGGGGAAGTTGTACAAGAGGGATCTTCGACGCGATTGCTGCGGGCTGCCTTGTTGTATCAAACGGAGTTGAAGGCGTTCGTGAACTATTTGGCGACTTGGTGCCGACCTATCATGATCGCCAGTCATTAACCGAAACACTTAACTACTGGATCTCACACGAAGAGGAGCGGGAGCGGCGCGTCGAGGAACTCCGTCGAGTGGTGAACGAGAAGCATACCTATAAGCTCCGGGCCAAGACGGCTGTAGACCTTCTCGCGACTTCATCCGACTCCATTCGCGTGGCGATCAAGTGTCCGGCTCCATCGGGTGTTGGGAGGGATTGGGGCGATTATCACTTCGCTCAAAGCCTCGCAGGCGCTCTCCGTCGCGTCGGATGTGTGGTCCGGGTCGACCTGCGTGAGGATTGGGAATGCGCATTGTCCGACACCGACGATGCCGTAATCGTGTTGCGCGGTGTAAAAGACCTGAATCCCAAACCACACCAGAAAAGTATCCTATGGCTGATAAGCCATCCGGAGGACGTCCCAACGCAGGAAATCAACAGATACGATCACGTTTACGTTGCCTCTGCTCTGCATGCTGAAATCCTGCAAAGTCAATGTAAGGTGCCGGTGGAGTATATGCCTCAATGCACTGACACTGCTCGTTTTAGATTCGATCCGACAACTGTCAGAAATCCCAGAGACCGGGTCGTGTTCGTTGGAAACTCACGCGGCGCCTTCCGAGATACAGTACGATGGGCGATCGAGCACAGTTTGGACATTCATATCTATGGAAGCGGTTGGAAGCCATTTATTAGCGACAATCGGTTTAAAGGCAGAAAAGTACCAAATGCGATTTTAGGAGAGTTCTATGCATCAAGCCGGCTGGTTCTGTGTGATCATTGGGAGGATATGCGCCGCCTTGGATACATTTCGAACCGCGTCTTTGATGTCCTAGCGGCTGGTGGGAATTTGGCGGTCGATCCTGTTGAAGGCCTTTCCGACCTCCTGCCGAAGGACGCGTACAAAGTGTACCGCAATGGCGAGGAATTGGCATCGCTCATGAAGAACTCAGAAGAGGTGAACTTTGAAAGGCGCGCCGAGATCGCAGCTTACATTGCCGCAAATCATTCCTTCGATGCACGTGCCGAAACAATCATGCGCAAGTTGCGGGAGTGGCATATCTGATCTGATCGCAGCAACTTCGATGCAGAGCTCCGATCACAGATATCGTGCGTTAATCGATACGGGAGTATCCCTGCGGCTTTGGTGAACCGCTCTCGGAACGGCTCTGCTATGATCTCCATTCATTTCAGTTCCCGCACCATCTCGACATTTACCTAGAAACTGAGCCAGGCGTCGGACCCGCGCGTGCCCTGTCTCAGCGCTATGGGTCCAGCATTCGAAACAACTGCACGTGGCACGAACGGGAGGCGCTACACTGATAACATCACAGCAGCCGACCGTGAACTGAACGTGGGGCATAGAAGCGCTTGGCCGCACACGTGACAAGCCAATTGCATCGTGGAGCGCTTCAGGGATTGGGTGTGGCCTATAATTTTGGGCATCATGATCTGTTGCCAAACTGACGTTGGAGAACGGCTCGGCAGCCCAATCAGCCCTGCCACAGGAAGCGCCAGCGCGCACTCAAGGGTCTCTACTGAGGATGCTGTCTAGCAACGGCCGACCGGTGGGTTAAAACTAGCCGACTTGCAGTTTAACCTCCCAAGTTCCGCAGCATTGTCGAATGGTTCATAAGACGTTACTCATGCTCCGGACATTGCGGTGACGATAGCTGAACAGGAGAAATAGCTATTCCGCGATGTTGTCCAAAAGTGAAACTGATTGGTAGCTTGCGTGGAGCGAACAAGGTATAGAGGTACAGTCTCCTGTCAATTCTTACCGACTGCGCTGGAAGTTTTTCACGATATGGTCACTTATACACGTGAAGCACTGGGTGACATGGCCCAAGATCTCGGATGGGATATCGGAGAGCATACCTATGGCATTCCGACTGTTCTCACTTGGGGAGAAGGTACCACCCTCAGGATCGGCAAGTACAACTCCATTGCCGATGATGTAACCATCTTCCTTGGTGGGAATCATCGAACAGATTGGGTGACTACTTATCCGTTCAATGTGCTTGATCCCGTGGCTGAGCATATTAAGGGCCATCCGCATAGTCGAGGTGACGTAATCATTGGCAACGACGTGTGGCTGGGCAGAGGCTGCATGATCATGTCAGGCGTGACCATTGGAGACGGCGCCTGCGTGGCAGCCAATGCTGTCGTTACCCGGGATGTCGCTCCCTACACCATCGTTGGCGGCAATCCCGCGAGAATGATCCGCAAGAGGTTCACTGACGCTCAGATCGAACATCTGCTGCAAATTGAATGGTGGAATTGGCCACAGGAGAAGATTGTAACAGTCTATGAGCAATTGCTCTCGCCAGGTATCGACCACTTTATTGCTATCGCCACTGGAAAATCGAAAAGCCCGAAGTCATTACGGTCCGGAATTGTCGACAGACTGAAACATAGTGCGAAAGAGTTCAGAGCCGCCGTCCTCAAATCACGATAGCTGGTCCTCCAGCACTCATGCTTTAGAACGAGCAAGAATGCCCGCACAGGATATCTCGACAGTCATGATGCTTCATGATTTGGCGAGGACGAAGCTACGCTCCAGAGTGAGTGTTAGCCGTCTTGATCGAGGTTAGTGCTGAGAGAATCGAACTTGTCATTTCAATTGGCCGCTGCAGTCGCAGATCAGTTAACGAGGCCGCGACCTGCGGGACACACTTTGGGATTAACCCGCCCGCAGCGTCGAAGGGATCGCTTCGACGCTAGGTCCATTACGGGGCGCTGACTTTACATTTTCGACAAGCCCAACCAATGACATCACTGAATTTTGACACGTCGGGAGGACGCCGCGTGATGAATTCACCGAATATTTGGCAGCCGGCGGTGCCAGGTGCACAGAGCCTGATAGGGATTTCTACCGAGAAGGCTTATGGCTTGATGCTACGCCGTTGTCGCTTATTGTCTGCTCCCTTCTGAGGGCAATCCCATTGTCATTCCCTTGAGTGCGTTGGCGACCATCTTCAAAAACGACCTTCGACGGCAACTCCGCGCCATCGATGATAAGCCTCCATTTCTCTAGACGCACGCTGTCTGGCATTGGAACACCATAGGATGAGGTTGCTAAGACAATGTGCTCCCACGCGACTCGTTCCAGTAGTGTAACTCAGGCTAAAGCCCGTGAAAGTGAATTTACCTCTCTCTGTACGGGCCAATTTTCAGCCGCTGCAGGTCTGCCTTAAGTTGCCGGACAAAATCCTGGTTTGGATGGATAAATCCATCACGAGCAGTAGGCTCGAGGCCCGTGGGATAGGCTGTAGCCAGTGCTGCGCTGAAGAACCGCACATCCTGATAAATGCGGATGGCACGGTAATACGTGACGCCGGCCAATACGACACTGGCACTTACGGCCAGAGATGCCGCGAGTGATGGCCAACTCAAACCGCCTGATTGAGTTGGCGCTCCAGACGTTTCGCGCCCGGCCATCAGATAGGCAATATAGTAAACCTGTCCGAGCAACAGGTAGACACCGAAGATTGTATAGCGGCTGGCATTCGCATTTGAGACACCGGCAGCATCGAATGCCGCCCGGCCCCACCCTGTGACCAGAGCCGACCCGCCCGCGAAAAGAGCAAACCCAGCAAGGATTAGTGCTGCAGGCCGGCCGTTGCGCAGGTCACCCCAGGCTCGCCAGGCCCAGAAGCAGGCCGCAGCAACCAAAGCGACGCCGCAAATGCCGTTGAACATGGTCGAGACAGGAACATCGAACTGGTTCCTGAACGGAAACCAAATTAGGCTTCCGAGTGGAGCTCCAAGATAAACGAAAGTAAACCAGATCAGATCGATTACACTTGGGTGCGCCGACTCCATGGAACCGCTCATGCCTGGGAGATAGGTGAGCAGAACAGCTGCAAAGTTTGCAACCCAGAACAGGACCCACTTACTCGGCCGCCATAGAATAGGCGATCCGAGTTGCAGGGTGATGATGATAGCGATGAAAGCTACTAAGCCGTTCGTGAGGCAGTAGGTCGCCAACCAGCAGCTGAGTGCCCCCAGCACATGGTTCAACCACTTCGTGGGATTGGTGAATGTGACCAGGAACGCAACAGTGATTAGAACGTTGGTCGCGTTCAACTGAAACATCATCGACCACCAGTGATTGTTGTGGCCGGCCGGCGAGAATACAAAAATTGAGACCACTAGCAGTGCTGCAGGCAAGACAAGCCCGCTGGAAGAAGGAGCAAGCTTCTTCAGTGCCCACCAATGGCATGCGAATGTGCCGAATATCGCCACATACATGTAGATATATTCGGAACGGATGTCCCACGCTGTAAGGATGGCATTGGCCATCATCACACCGCGATAAACGAGAGGACGCGTATGGTTGTGGGGAGCCAGCAGACTAGAGAATGTGAAGGTCCCATCATGCCACGCCGAAATCCACCGGATTAGTTCAGTATGATCCCAAAATGGCAATGTGATAGCTGAATACTGTATAACAACAAATACATAGGCGGCAGGAAGCACCGCGAGGACATACAGAGCCCTGCGAGCGCCAGCAGAAATACCAGCTTCTCTCGAGATCTTCAATTTTTTGAGTTCCTGTGCTTATATGAGGCTTGTTTGGCCAACTGCCATCTGTCAGCGGCACGTGAATTTGTCAACTTATCCAGAACGAAAGGCCTTCGAACCGGTTGAAAGCCTTGGAGTATATCAATGCAGCCGGCAGCGAAGGGTTGGACAAGACTCAGCTGTTCAGACGGTTTATCGGCCCAAAGCGGTACTCAACCGCCGTGATCATCAGGTCCTACACGTCCCACCCTTGATCCCTTCGGTCGTCGCCACATGGCCCAGCACCTCCCGGTCGCAGCAGTCGAGGGCAAAGGCGACCCACACCTTCTCGCCGTTGTCGCAGCCGATCTCGAACCCGTCCGAGCACCAGCGCCGATTGGAGCGCTCCACGGCCACGCGCCCGTCGTGCCGGCGCGCCTCGTCCCCTCCGGTATGGCGCTGCAGCTCCCGGATCTGGTTCGGCAAGGCCCGGCACTCGGAGGCGGCCACCACTTCGTCCTGGGCGCTGGTGGCCGTCAGCGCTCCCTGGGCGGCGAGCTTGCGCCAGCGGAAGAGCTGGTTGGGCGCCACCCCATGCTGGCGGGCGACCCGACTGACCGTGGCGCCGGGTTCGTAGGCCCTCCTGAACGACGGACAGCTTCTCGGAGGCCGTCCAGCGGCGGCGGCATTGCGGTCCGTCAAGGATCTCTGACTTCGAGGAAGAACCCGTTATAGCACCAACACTGCTCCTACCTCTTAGCGAGGTGGGAGATCGTGTCCGGTCATTTCGGGGGCTGCTTCAGGTAGCAAGAAATGGCTCCAATGTTTTCGGATTCGAGACTGCGCCCGGCCTTTTACAGGGAATCCCTGATTTCTAACGCCTTAGAGGAAATACACCGGGATCGGACCAAATTAATGTAATGATGGTGCTTGGCCCAAGCCACCTCTTATTCGGTGTCGAGGTACCTCGCGGCGATACTCAAGGTGCACTACAGGTTCATCACCCTGGGAGTATTCGACGTCCGAGGCACTTTGAACTGGCAACCTTATTGCCGCGCCCCACAAGCTCTACATTCAACGAAAGTTGAACCTGATTGAGTTCCATACATCAGGAAAATTCAGGAACTCACAAATTTTTGATATAAAATAACATGCAAAATGCAGGCGAGGGTTGGTGCATCCGATCAATCGTACTGCGCTTAGCTGGCTGGTAGCTCTTGCCTTTAAGCTGAATTATGCGAGATGAGCAGGCTCAAAGTCCAAAGAGCAAGTGAAACGCTGGCGAATGTAGCTGCCGTCCAACATTCATATATAGGCATTCCTCTATGAATCCCTTCCAGAAGTTTAGATTGCCAGAATCGCGTTCGAGAAGGTCGAAGTCATTTCTCGTCCTTGCGAAGGTGGTCGTCTCGACGGCCATCCTCATTTTCCTTGGACGGAATCTGGAGATCGCTGCCATTGAGCGCACCTTCAGGACGATGACGGTGGAAATGTTCGGCCTTTGCCTTCTGCAACTCCTCCTCATTCCCGTTCTTGGGGCGATTCGTTGGAAGATCGTCCTCTCTCGCTTGGGTTACGCCCTGAGGTTGAGACCTTTAGGCCGAATCTTCTGGATCGGGATGGCGCTCAATCAAATTCTTCCTACGGCCGTCGGTGGTGATGCCATCCGGACTTGGATGATCTATCGGGATGGCGTCAATCCGGTTGATGCGACGATCAGTGTTCTTCTTGAACGCATTGCCTTGCTCGGCAGCCTACTGACTATGATCTGCATGGCGGGTTGGATCGGTTCGACATTCGTGCCCCATGCCCTCTTCAAACTGACGGGACTTGCAGTCCTTGCCGGAATTGTTGCCGTTGCCCTCCTTCCGTTTGGCGAAAGACTTTTTGCCCTACTACCCAACAGCAGGTTTGTCCGCTTGGGCCACAGCATGTGGTGTAGCTTGAGCAAGGTCATGCTCAACTACTGGGCTCTTCCCCTCGGAGTTCTCTGTATCCTGACCAACCTGAACTTCGCCATAGCAGGATGGTGGCTAGGTCTTGCCATGAATCTGCCTTTCGACGGTGCGGTTTACCTCGTCGCCATCCCGGTCGTAACACTTGCGACCGTGATCCCGATATCCGTCGGCGGATGGGGTGTCCGGGAAGCTGCCATGGTTGGAATGCTTGGGCCGCTTGCAGGAAACGACGTGGCCCTCCTCTATTCGGTGATGTTTGGTATCGCGCTCCTGCTGTCGAGTCTCCCGGGCCTTATTCTGTTGCTTTGGAACCCAGCCGTCGCTCACAACCCCAACGTAACCGCTAGCCCCGCCCTGAGAGGGTCAAAATGAATGCCATCGCCCAACCCACGCGACCGGTCCTCACGATCCTGTGCCCATGCTTCAACGAGCAAGGGGTCGTCAGTGCTTTTTTCGACCAGCTTCGCCCAGTGATCGAGTCGGTGTCAGCTCGCTATCACGTCAAGACGATCTTCCTCAACAACGGTTCCACGGACGGTACCCTTGATGAAATCCTCGCCCTTAGAGCGAAATGGCCGGACGTATATGTAATAACGTTTAGTAGAAATGTCGGCTACCAGCGCTCGCTCGATAGCGGCCTGCGGAATACAATCAGCGATCTATATCTCTTCATCGACGTGGACTGCGAGGATCCACCTGCACTCATCCCAGTGTTTCTTGAGAAGTACGAACAAGGCTACGACATCGTTTATGGCGAACGCGTCGACCGCGAGGAGCCTGAGGCGCTGAAGTCCGCTCGACGGTATTTCTATCGCCTCCTCAAGAGCCTAGCCGATGATGAAATCCTCCTCGATATGGCCGAGTTCGGTATGTTCACAGCCGAAGTGCGCGAGGCAATCATCAGCGACCAGAACTCTTTCCCGTTCATCCGGTCTTCCATTAGCCGAGTCGGATTCAGGCGCTGCGGCATTCCGTTCAAGCGCCAACGCAGGATTGGCGGTCAGACCCACTACAACATCATGGGAATGGTGATCTTTGCCGTCGCGGGGATCTTATCCGCGTCTACTCTTTTCTTGCGTCTCCCGATTTACATTCTCCCTTTCTGGATCCTGATACTGACAGGCCTGATGATTGCCTTCCTGCAGACGGGCGCGTCTTGGGTGGCGGCGCTTGGTTTGTACGTCTTTGCAATTTACATCGGCACAGCATTAGCATTCCTCAGCTTGTACGTAGCGCGAAGCTACAAGAATGGATTGCAGCGACCGAGCGCCTTCATCAACCGCAAAGACACCTATCTTGAACCCGCAGTCACTGGGGCGACCGCTTGATGACTGCCAGCATGGACCCGCAGCACAGGCACCGTTCCCCCGGCGTCGTGCCCGCCTCCCTGCATCTTCGGAGCTTCGATGGGGGAGTGCACTGCGACGTACATGCTCTCCGGCCAGAGTCCTATAGAGCCATATCTGCCCTGGCGGCAGGACACACCCCACTCGTCCCGCGGGGGCAGGGCCTGTCGTATGTGGCCGCGAGCTTCGGACCAACAAGCACGGCGGTCGACATGCGCTCCTTCGACCGGGTTCTGGATTACGATTCTGACACGGGCGACGTCGTCGTCGAAGCAGGCATAACGTTGGCGAGTCTCTTCGAATTTCTGCTGAGGAAAGGACGATACCTGCCGGTCCAACCCGGGCATGGTCAGATTTCGGTCGGAGGCTGCATCGCGGCAAATGTCCATGGCAAGAACCAAGCCAGGGACGGAACATTCTACGATCAAGTTCACCAAATTACCCTCTTTCATCCCCGCCATGGCATCGTCACAGTGAGCCGCGAACAGTCGCCAACGATATTCGAGACCACCTGTGGCGGCTACGGCTTGACCGGACTTATCCTGACGGCGCACCTCAAGACACGGCGCATCCCAGGCGGTACCGTGACGTTGAAGATCTCTGCGGTTGACCGGCCCGAGACCGGAATGGAACTGATGCGCACGGCAGCTTCAGCCTGCGACGTCATCTATTCTTGGCATGACCTGATCGGCTCAACAGGTTCGGGCCTTGTCGTGACTGGCTGCTTCGACGAGGGCCCATTGGGGGCCGAACGTCATCAGCGCCAGCGCGAGATTTCATCGAATTGGCGCGCTGCAATGCCGATCTCCTTGCAGACGGCGCTTGTCGGTCGAGCGGTCAACACCCTCTATCGCCTTTTGAACCAACCGGGCGAGAAAAAGGTCCATCTGCGCGAAGCTCTCTTTCCGGCGCAAGGTAAGGAAGTATATTTCCGTCTATTCGGGAGAGCAGGCTTCCACGAATACCAAGCCATCGTCCCAGGTTCGCAGTTCTCCGACTATGTTGCACAGGTGCAGGCGTGCGCACGCAAGCACAGATTGCCCATCGTCCTTGCGTCGGGAAAAAGCTTCGAAGGTGTTCCAACACTTCTTCGCTTCACCGGCGCTGGAACGTGCTTTGCCATCAATGTGCCGCGTACGGGAAGCTCGCTCAGTTTTCTCTCTGAGCTCGACGGCATTGCCATTGATCTCGGCTGCCGCCCTAACATCATCAAGGACGCGCGCCTACCCCGCTCTGTTGTAGAGGCCACCTACCCGGACTACGATCGTTTCAAGAGACTTCTCACTGAGTGGGATCCCGAACGCATGTTCCGATCTGAACTCTCCGAAAGGTTGGGCCTTTGACTGCCGTTATCCTTGGTGCGACCGCCGGCGTTGGACGCGCACTTGGCCGAGAGCTGGCCCGGCGCGGGGTGGATGTCCTTCTGATAGCTAGGGACGAGCAGAGCCTACAGGCCGAGGCGGCCCACCTTCGCTTGATGTACGGCATCCGCGCTTCCATCGTCGTGGCGGATGGCATGCGGCCTCAGGAACTGGATGCTAGGCTGTCCGAGGCATGTAGTCACCTGGACACCATCGACGCTCTGCTGTGTCCGATAGGGGCATCCCGTTCTGACGATGACGGTTCCCAACCGTTGCAGGAGACGCAGTCTCTGATCGACACCAACTTCACCGCGGTCGTAGTGGCTACGGACGTTGTACTTCCTGCTATGATTCAGGCGAAGCGTGGAACGATCGTCGGATTCAGTTCGATCGCAGCGACGCGGGGACGCAGCGCAAACGTCGTTTACTCTGCATCCAAGCGCGCGCTCGAAAGTTACTTCGAAAGCATGCGACACCGACTGGTGGATTCCGGAGTTCGCACCACAATTTATCGCCTCGGATATGTCGCGACTCAGCAAAGCTACGGCAAGGCTTTGCTTTTACCAATCGCTACTCCAGAGGCCGTCGCCCGCACAATCTGCGACCATCTACAGAAGCGGGAGGGCTGCATCACCTACCCGCCATTCTGGCTGCCGATTATCCGCATTATACGCGTACTGCCCTGGCCCATTTTCAAGAAGATGAAGTTCTAGATTTCTGATCCAGGGCTCTGTGATGCGTACTTTTCAGCAGCATGGCGAGGTATGCGATAGACGCACTACCTTCCGATAGTGCTCCTGGTGCACTCCCGCGAAGCTGGACCAGCGAAAGAAAGAGTTTTTGGCTAGGTTGGTCCTAACCCGAGACGCCAGTCGCTTTCGAAGACAATCGATCAAGCACCTACAGTCTCTTACTTCGGACGAGTGGAGACTCATCGGGCATCTGCAAGGAGCTGGATATCAGAAATATAGGTGTGATCGTAAACTGCGTCGGCTCCAGGGCCTGGATCGAACTCGATGCGCAGTTGCGTTATGGATCCTGGAGACCAATCGAGCAGTATTTGCTGTTGACCGCGGTCATCATTGCGCCGTGCGGGATCGAGGTAGCGGGAAACCTTCTTGAGAGGCTCTCCATCAGCACCGAGGCCGATTACGCGAATCTCAGCGCCGTTTGAAGCGGGCTCGTTCGGATGATCAGCATATTGAAGGCCGTACGAGAGCTTCACTCCATGCCAATCACTAATGACGGGAATCGTAGTCGAGCACGGCGCGTGAAACACGTATAGCGGCGAGGTTCCCCCCGAAACGACTTTTGGCGAGGGTGGAAACATACATTTTTCGGCGTTATGA
Organism: Microvirga sp. HBU67558; assembly: GCF_018069605.1. Classification (NCBI taxonomy): domain Bacteria; kingdom Pseudomonadati; phylum Pseudomonadota; class Alphaproteobacteria; order Hyphomicrobiales; family Methylobacteriaceae; genus Microvirga; species Microvirga sp. HBU67558. Next base: position 67,439 of record NZ_JAGPUP010000553.1, read on the forward strand.
ACAAGATCGCGTAATATCAATGAGCTGGCGAGACGATCTGGAAGAAGACGCGGAGCGTCATTCCGGATCTCAAGTTCGAAAAGATCAATTTGGACACTAGAAGACCAAAACCATTCCATCTTAGGTTCGGTCTTTACGCGAATCGATATCACTCGGTCGCTCGGGCGGCTTTGAGTAACGATACTTGTCTGCATTAGACGCGCAAATGATGCGGTTTCGGCGACAAATGGCGAGAGCAGAAAGCCCGCTTCACCTAAGGCAGGTACAATTTGATGCCTTGTTTCCGTTCCGTCTGCAAGGGTTTGCTCCAGAATTACATGCGGGGCCTTGTAGAATGGCTTCAGAAGCCTGCCTAGAAGTGAGGGTTTCACCCGCATTTCCGCCCAGAGCAGCTTTTGCCCGCGAGGCAATCGCAATTCATCGCCCCAGCCTACGCGCTTGAGAGAGAGTGGAGCGAGTCTATATGGAAGCGGCTCAGCTCGTTTCTTAAGAATTAGGAACTCGTTGTCGGCATCATACAGTTCATAGCGAGATATCAATTCCGGCCAGGAAGGTCCGTCGGCTGTAGCTGGATGTCTGCTGTCTACGGATCGACTCGGGTGAAGCACTTGAAAAAGCACAACCTCCGGCCCATTGATCTTCAAGTACTCTGCGTTTCGCTTTGCAAGCGTAGTTGTATGCGCGTTCAATGACAGATATGCCGGGCGTGGAGTATACTGAAACTGCGGGTGGGCAATCACGACTGCAGTATGCTGCGGATATATGTCTGCTGAACCTTGAAGGTCAGTTCTAATCGGCACACCCTTACGAATGCTCGCCATTAGTAGGCCCCATGACTCTTGAGGGGCAGAAAATTCTCCGTTGATTACCCGAGCAAGTGCGCTCGATTTTTCACCGAGCTTTTTCGCAATGTTCTCTAAATAGCTTGAACCCGAGCCTTTGACGACCTGGCAGCCAAGGAACACTGTGAGAAGTGCTAAAGTGGCCGGCTGTAGTGATACCTTCCATGCATTCGGCCTCATCGGTGAGACAGCAATCAAGAACCACAGTGCCACAAAGATCTCGCCGATTCCTTGCTCAATCTGATTGCCGCCAATCGCGTGCTGCCATGCTAAGCCAGCACAAACTGCACAGCTTAGGAAAAATCCGCATCTAATACGCCGGCTTTCGAGCTGGGTCGCCACAAGCCATGCTGTCGCAAGGAAACATAGCAAAAAACCTGCCAGTATAGTGACCGTTGAAAGGTTGTAGGGATTGAAGAAACCTTTCGACATCGCATCGGCGTAGCCGCCAGATAGATCGAGGGATGCAAGAAACCAAATTGGGAGATGGCTGATCTGCTGCCCCGCCGCAACCCACGCGATGGCAGTTGTGCCTACCCAGACGGCAAAAATATATGGCAGCCGGCGGAAGGAGAGATCCAGTACCAAGATAATTATTTGGATAGAGAGGCCGAGTACGAAAACGTTAAACTTCACGAGCCCGACCCAAGCTGCTGCGACTGCCGCAACCAGCGCAAGTATGAGTTGGACCCGTGGACGCTTTTCCTCCGAGTGAAACACTTGATAAAGACCTAAGTAAAGACTCGGAAAGAACCAAAAGCCCTGATCGAGTCCTCCAACCCACAGTGTAATGAGACCAAGAAAGCCGAGAAATAATATCAGCCGAACGACAAGGCTGACTTTACTCTTCATAACGACTGTGAAACCAATGCTGATTACCGCAATCACAATCACACTGTTTATAACAACGAAAATCGGATAAATATTCGATGGAACAATAGGTGACGCGAGTAGGCCCCATGGACCGTACGTAAATACAACGTCTGACCCGTACTGCGCTCCCGACTGAAACAGAGCCGGTAGGGCAAGAACAAAAGCTGCATCAACCGATAGTTCCTCAATGGACTCGATCGTCCATCGGAAGGATTCCCAAGGTACAAGCATGAACAAAGCAAGCATACACGCGAGCAGTAGAATTAGACTCAAAAGGGGCGAATAGCGAGTGAGTTTCATTGAATACGGGCTGGCAATTATCGTGCGGAGAATTAGAAGAGATTCGCTCCTTCTCCTATAGTTTGACCCTGCATTCAAGAGGCTCCGCCCTGAGGGACGCTGAACTATCGGCCGGCTCAGATATGTTTGGCCGGCCGCCCATTCATTGGGCCGGAATGCACATCGATCTCGCAGGGCTGGCCTGTGAAGATTTGCCCGGCCCCATGGTATTGGGACCGCTTCGGCTGCGGTCTGAACAGGAATTTCCACGTAGCTGCTTGCTCATTTCCTCCTGTTAAGCAGCCACTCTGACAACAGCCAGACCAAGTCTCACGCACTACTGCCTCTGGCCCCGAACCACCTATGACTGTCAGGGTCTTTAATTTTCTTGACGCTTGGGGTATGTGCCCAAGTTCAAACCGTTTGAAGGGCCCAACATGAACGTGCGTAAAGCTGTGATTCTCGCTGGTGGATACGGCACTCGGCTATCAGAGGAAACTGGTTTGCGCCCGAAACCCTTAGTTGAGATCGGCGGACGTCCTATACTATGGCACATTATGAAGACGTATTACCATTATGGAATTACGGAGTTCATTATTTGCTTAGGTTACAAAGGGTATATGATTAAGGAATATTTTTCTAACTATTTCCTTCATATGTCTGATGTTACTTTCGACTTCAACGACAACAGCACGACGATTCATGATCGCCGCTCAGAACGCTGGAAGGTGACTCTTGTCGATACTGGCCAGGACACCATGACAGGGGGACGCCTCAAACGTATCGCTCCCTATGTCGGCGATGAGACGTTTTGCATGACTTATGGTGATGGAGTCGGTGACATCGATGTTGGTAAGCTTATCCAGCATCACGTCGATCGGAGGCGAGATGCTACAGTCACTCTCGTCCGTCCTCCTGGACGTTTCGGCGCGGCTGACCTTAGTGGCGACACCGTCCACGGGTTCAAGGAAAAACCAACCGGCGGCAGCGGCTGGATCAATGCCGGATATTTCGTGCTGTCCCCTTCGGTGTTCGACCTGATCGAGGGAGATGCGACGGTATGGGAGCGCGAACCATTGGAGCGCCTCGCAGCAAAGGCGCAATTGAGCGGATATAAGCATGAGGGCTTCTGGGAGCCGATGGACACATTGCGCGACAAGAACAACCTTGAGGACTTGTGGGCTCGCGGTTCGGCGCCGTGGCGCGTTTGGGGGTGAGCAACCTATGGATAGACTATCAGCACCTCAAGTGCTAGAAAGTTACAAGTCTCGTCGCGTACTTGTTACCGGGCATACAGGGTTCAAAGGTTCATGGCTCACTGCGTGGCTGCATGCGCTTGGCGCTGAGGTGACCGGCTTCTCGCTCCCACCTGATCAGGGACCTGACAACTTATTCGAACGGGCTGGAATTGGTGAGTCGTGCTGCTCGCGAATAGGCGACATATGCAACTTCGATGCCGTTCGACGTATTTTCGAGGAAGCTCGTCCAGAGATCGTGCTGCACTTGGCTGCTCAACCGTTGGTGCCGCGGAGTTATTCCGACCCAGTCGGTACAATGGCAACAAACGTGCTCGGAACCGCTCACGTCCTTGAGGCCGCTCGGCTCTGCCCCAGCGTCAATGCGGTCGTATGTGTAACCACGGATAAAGTGTACCGTAATCACGAATGGGCCTGGCCATATCGTGAAACGGACGAACTCGGCGGCTTTGATCCATACAGTGCGAGTAAGGCAGCGGCCGAGATGGTTGCCCGGTCCTATCGGACTGCTCTCGCCCCAAAAGACCGGCCTTTCGCACTAGCGACCGCACGTGGGGGCAACGTGCTGGGAGGCGGAGACTGGTCTGCCGATCGCCTTGTGCCGGATATGGTGCGAGCACTCCGTGCCGGCGTCCCTCTCGAGATCCGGCATCCGAACGCGATCCGTCCGTGGCAGCACGTCCTTGATCTCTGCTATGCCTACCTGCTCATTGGAGCCGTGCTCTTCCAGCAGGCCGAGGGTGTTGACGTCGATGCTTGGAATATCGGTCCCGATCAGGGCACTTCAATCCCGGTTCGTACTCTGGCAAGCCTGTTCTTCCAGGCTTGGGGCGCGCCAGATCACCCAATAGCTTCCACGGATGCGATTGGCTTTGAGGCGCGGACCCTGTCGCTTGACTCATCGTTGGCCCGCAGCCGTCTCGGTTGGGCACCGGTGCTCGGGCCAACGGAAACCATCCACTTTTCTGCCAAATGGTACCGTGCATATGTAGATGCGCCCGAACAGGCCCGCGCTCTTATGGATGCGCAACGTACCGCATTCGAGCAGCGTCTCTTCCATAACGATTTCTGACTAGCTCCTGAAAGCAGCTTAGCTCCATGCAACATTCAAGCTCCCCCACTTGCCGTCACTGCGGCACCGCATTGAAGCTCACCTTCGCTGATCTCGGATCGACGCCGATTTCGAATGATTTCCTGTCGGCCGATCAGGTGAACGGGCCGGATCCCTTCTATCCACTGAAGGCATTCGTTTGTCAGGAATGCAGACTTGTACAACTTCAGGACTTTTTCCGCTCGGATGACCTATTTCGCGAGGATTATGCGTACTTTTCGTCCTACTCGCCCTCGTGGCTGCAGCACGCTGAGCGTTATGCTGCGGACATGACCGAGCGGTTCAAGCTTGGCCCCCAGAGCCATGTCGTCGAAGTAGCAAGCAATGATGGATATCTGCTGCAATATTTCAGGATGCGGGGTATCCCGGTTCTAGGCGTGGAGCCTAGCCGATCAGTCGCAGATGTTGCCGTAGCTGAGCGGCAGATCCCGACTGAGGTTCGCTTCTTTGGCATCGACACTGCGCGCGATCTGCTGAACGATGGCCATGCGGCGGATCTGATGGCGGCCAATAACGTACTCGCGCACGTGCCCAACATCAACGATTTCGTAGGTGGTTTTTCGGTGCTCCTAAAGACAAACGGTGTGGTGACCTTCGAGTTCCCGCACCTTCTTAACCTGATACGCCTCAATCAATTCGACACGATTTATCACGAGCACTTTTCCTACCTTTCTCTTCTGGCGGTCGAGCGGATTCTGGCAAAGAACGGGCTACGCGCTTTCGATGTCGAGGAACTATCAACCCATGGCGGCTCCTTGCGAGTTTTCGCATGCCGCCCCGAAGCAAGCCACGAGGAGAAGCCTGCCCTCAAGGCTGTTCGTGCCAAGGAGGTTGAAGCTGAGCTCGACAGAGATGACGCATATTTGGCCTTTGGCGAGCGGGTTCGAGAAACAAAGCGCAGCTTACTTGAACTTCTCATTCGCCTTAAGCGCGACGGTAAACGCATCGTCGCATACGGCGCACCCGCGAAGGGGAACACTCTCCTGAATTACTGTGGTATTGGCACGGATATGCTCGACTTTACGGTTGACCGCTCCCCTTATAAGCAGGGGCGCTTTCTACCAGGCACGCGACTTCCGATCTACGATCCAGCTGCCATCGATCAGGCTCAACCAGATTATGTGCTGATATTGCCGTGGAATCTCAAGGAAGAAATCATCGAGCAGCTATCAACGATCCGCTCTTGGGGCGGGCGCTTCATCGTGCCTATTCCGTCTGCTACTGTACTTGACTGAATCTGGCGGCGATCACAATGCAGGTTCTCGATACTCCGCTTCCGGGCTGCCGGCTGATCAAGCCAGCACCCTTCAACGACGACCGCGGATACTTCGTTCGTCTTTTCGATGCCGAGGTGTTCGCGGCCTGGGACTTGAACCCAGTTCTTGCGCAGGCAAGTCTGTCCTTCAATCGGCATAAGGGCACCTTGCGCGGACTGCACTATCAGGCGCATCCCCATATGGAGGACAAGCTAGTGCGTTGCACGAGCGGGTCTATCTTTGATGTAGCGGTCGATATTCGGCTCGGATCCCCAACCTTCGGACAGTGGTTTGGGGTGGAACTCTCGGCCGATAACAACTATCAGCTCTATATTCCGGCCGGGTTTGCACACGGATTTCAATCCCTTACTTCAGATGCGACCGTAGCCTATCACATCAGCGTCCCTTACGACCCGGCGCTGACCGCAGGCTTGCATTTTGACGATCCGGACGTCTCCGTGACGTGGCCTTTGCCTCCGACACATATGTCCGAAAGGGACCGGAACCTGCCACGGCTTTCTGAACTGGAATCGAGCGGCCTCATGCCGTGTCCGGAAATTGCCGGGATTCAGCAGTGAGCAAGCGCCTACTTATAACTGGAGCTCGAGGATTTATCGGACGACGGATCGTCGCGGCTGCGCAGCAGGCAGGATTCGACGTGCATGCAGTCGGGACAGCAGCGCCCCCCAGTGATGAAGCACGATCGGTTCGGTGGCATGTCGCAAACCTACTTGTAGAAGGCGAGCCGCGCCGCTTGGTCTCTGAAATCAAGCCGACACATCTTCTGCACGCTGGTTGGGAAACAAGCCACGGGAGTTACTGGACAAGTCCGAACAACGTCCTGTGGCTCGGCGTTACTGCCGCCCTTGCACACGCATTTGCGAGTACGGGCGGGCGTCGCTTTGTACTTGTCGGTACCTGCGCAGAGTACGACTGGCATCAGGGGGTGATGGTTGAGGGTGTGACGCCAAACCGTCCTCACACGCTCTATGGTGCGTGTAAACTTGCCGCTCACGATCTGCTCCAGGCCATGGGTCCGGAATTGGGTTTCACAGCTGCGACAGGACGGGTTTTTTTCGCTTATGGCCCACGGGAGAATGCTCAGCGGCTAATCCCGTATATTTCGCGCACGCTGTCCGCTGGCGGCGTTGCTCACCTGACTAGCGGTCGCCAGATCCGAGACTTTCTTCACGTTGACGATGTAGCGCGTGCCTTCCTAGCATTGTTGAACAGCGATGCGAACGGCGCCTTCAATATCGGCATGGGTGAGCCCGTGCGGCTATCTGAGATCGCACGGATTTTAGGCAGAATTAGCGACGCATCAGATCGAGTACTTCTTGGTGCTCGGCCTGATCGACCCGACGACGTCCCAGTGTTGGTACCTGATATTCGGCGCCTGCAAGACCTCGGTTGGCAGCCGCTTACCTCACTTGAGCGGGGTTTGACCGACACCTACGCCTGGTGGGCGGCTCAAAAACTAGAGTAGCTTGGTTTCTCAGGTTTCAACATGGCTCTGTGTGATCAGACGGAGTCGCGGGCGCGTTGTTTGGAGCGTCTGCCAGGAACGTTGCTGCATGTTTGCTCGTTGAGCGAAAGAGCCCTGATGGGCGCGTTCTGATCAAGTTGCAGAAAGCCTTCGTCCACTCTCGTAGCTCCGACAATGGCCAGCCTACGGCGTGTTCGAATTCGCTGAATTCGTGTTCGTATTGCGCAAGACTCTTATCCACGAGTGGTACTCAAACTGCACCATCGGGCGCTAATCTGAAAGCAAACCCCAGAACTATGCCCGACCTCTCACTAACGCCTTCCATCCGGGAATACCGATTGTGCGATCGCATCGTAGTCGAGAATTGGGTAGCGGCATTCCAGCGATGCCACGGTGGCACACGCAGTCACACCCACCAAGTCGATGCGGTTCTTTGCGTCCTCAAGCGCCCTGGCAACGGCCTCAGGAGTGACCTCATCTAGGCTGATAAATTTATCCGAGCGCTTTGAAAGATCCTTCGATGCATATCTGTTTGTGATCGTCACACAGCCTGCGCTGGCCATTTCTAACGGAGGGTAACTCGGATGGGGACTTATCATTAGCGACAGTCCGATCGCTGACCGATTGAGCAGTTCAGCGTAGTCATCAAGTGACAACTTGCCCTCTACCGACACGTTCTCCAGCTCGCTCACCATATCAGGGCTGAAGCCCTCTCCAGCGAAAACGATTTTGTACTGGGTGTTTTCCTCAGGATTGTGGGCTTGCCACTGTCTCAATGCTTCCCGCACGATTGCGAAGGCGTTTCGTTCGACTGAGGGCCTACCATAGGCAAGCACGATCTTCTCTTTTTTGGTTGGGCGCAATTTCAGCTGTATCTTCTCGTTCATGGTGAAGGGAAGCACATAAGTTTCGGCGAAGCTGAAGCGCTTACCCATGAAGTCAGCCAATTCTTCCGAATTGATCAGTGCAATCGTATCCGCGCTATTTCTGTAAGTCGCATCTGCGAGCGCTTGTCGAGCCGACCATGGATAGAAGCCAGGCTCGTAATCCTGGATAAGATACAGCATCTTCTGGTTTGTACGGAACATGGTTCGCTGATTCCGCAGAAGGCGAAATCCGAGATCGGCAGTCCACCAAGCTGTTGCCAGGAAAACATCCCCGCTTCGGACCGTCAGCGGAGTGAATTGCCGTTCAGCCATACTGACGACCGAAACGTCACCAACATCATCATCTGGCTGCACCAGAACACATGACTTCTGAAGAAAGGATGACAAAGCGTCGAGCGAATCTGTGTCAACAGGATCAGATGTAATTACAATCCTTAAATCCACGTCGGAAGTACACGCCATAATGTCAGCGGCACAGCGAAGTGCACTTGAGACACCGCCATAGATTTTCTCCGGCTTGGCCGTGGGGAGCAGAAGGTTAAGTCGGGGCTTTACACCATCGGATCTGGCTGCCGTGACGGGGTAAACTTCGGTGACGGATTGGAAAATGGCAGATCGACGCCCTGAAGTACCCAATATCCTCGATGCGCGCCGATTGATGTGATAGCCAATCTCTGCGACGTCGAGGTGCATCAGCGCGCCAGTTGCCTGCGCCGAACGGTTAGTAGCGACGACACCAACATGTGTATACCCGCGACTCTCAGCTAAGAATAGAAGAGACCTCTCAATCGCGTGCGCGAGAGTTCCGTCAACTTGGCCCAGTTCCTCATCAAAATCATCATAAGCTAGGCCTAGTTGAAATAAAGGATCGATGGCGTCTTTCCGTGCCCAGAACATGGTACTGGTTGGAAACTCAAGCAGGTCATCAGCGGATAAAGTTATACCGACACGCTGAAGGAGTGAACGGGCTTTCCCAAAATCATAGCCCCAATTCCGCAGGCCCACGACTTCCTTATGATGGTCCGAGTAGACGATACCCACTCGAGGGTCATCGAACAGCGCCCAGATCGAGCGGACGATTTCCCTCGAACCTAGGAGGTTATCCCGCACATATGATCCCCAATCTGCATAACGGCTGTCATGAGGAGACTTCTTGGTATGGAGATGGAAGACCAACTCAGCATCATCAACAAAATTCTTGCCCTCGATTATAAACGGAGCAACATCGCGGCCGCGGTTCGGACAAACAACAGCCTTTCCGGACAAGTGAAGCTCTTGTAGCAGACGCTCAAGGTCACGCTGTTTTGATTCTGTGTCTGTGGTCAAAACAAGGTTCAGCTGCAGATCAAGGTTCGCAATCTCACGCAGGATTTCTTCAGCAACCTCTGGATAGAAGCAGTGAATGATCCCAACGACTTTAGGATCGCGCACTTCGCCCGACATGTCTCCTGAGAACGGCAGTACAAGGGCTGGATACCGACTGCTCGGTGGATTGAACGCCTGCTGCGCACCATACTCATTATAGAGCGCAGTTGTCGCTAGAGCAGGTTGAGCAGGTGTGTTTGGATCCCCGCCAGCCGGCTCAGTGCTTGCACTGCGCTCACGAACATGCTCCCCGAGCATTGCGGTAATTTCATCACCAAGAAAATCGCGAACGTCGGGATCAGAGACGTTGACTAGGCCAAGCGTAAAGAGTTGAACCTTCAAAAATGGATAGCCGTCACGTATCAACGCACGCCAGTTGTAGATTGTCGGATTTCTGCGAATTTTTGCCGCTTCCTCGCAATCATAAATCGCTTTTACCTGCAATCCAGCCGCAACGAGGCGCTCTGAAAGTGTAAGCTCGACCTCATTGATGAGTCTCTGCTTATCAGCGTAGCACGGGACGGAGGTAAGGATCTTGAATGCAGCTGAAGATGTAGATGGATTTTTGATACAGAAGAAATAGCTTTGCAGATGATGCCGATGCTCGAGGTTCTCAGTAGCAAAAACCACATCCGCTGCGGCCTCATCAACTTTGCGTCGCAGTTGCAAGATGCCACCGCGAGGAGCAATGACACTGTCATTGGTGAAGGTGATCGAACGCGCAGTCCCAACGCCCCCGATCAATCGGACAGCATGACTCCATGCGCCAAAGTCATAGCCCAAGTTTTCGCGTACTATCTGGATCGCAGCGGGAGAAGCCCCCGGGTCTCGATGCGATCCAAAGCACCCCGAGTTTACGACGAGAGCCACCAAATACCCAGCATCGTTGTACTCGTGAACGAGCTGACGCTGTAACTGCGTCAAGCGCCCGCTTGGACAATAGCAAACGAGAACGACGACATCCTGCCCAGTAATGTTCGCAATTCGATCGACGCGGTAGTGTGCGTTGATATCGCTCGTGCGCTGCTCCTGCGAGCGAGAGGCATTTGCAGTCTTCTTCTTATATGAAGATGATTGAGGTTGGGATGATTGAATAGAGATCTGCTTTCGTGAGCGCAAGAAGTCTATGCGCGCGGGGATACGATGAGGCGTCAATGCCCACCATACCGCCTTAGCACCTCGACGTAATGTGGCTCGGAGGGGAAGTGGAAGCTTTTGCAAGGCTCCGCGCAGGGGGCTGATTGTACGCCACATTGTGCTTCGCTGAAACTCGCTCAGAGTTTTTCGCGCCAGCAACTCCCTTTTGCTGACACGATTTATTTCCCGCTTCAGCTTTGCGACACGAGCACTGTGTTGACTGGCGGCCGCAGACAGTTGTGCCGCACTTGCAAGAGCAACCTCGGATACTGTCGTCTTCAATTGAGCGAGCGCACCGCGCAGTTCTGCACTCTCACTGCGAAGTTCTGCACTCTCACTGCGAAGTTCTGCACTCTCGCTGCGCAGTTCGGAGACCTCTCTACTCAATGCATTCTTATGATTCGTTTCTTCATGCAAAGCTAGTTCAAGGCTGCGCCTATGCTCCATTGCTTGGCGTGCCGCATAAGCTTCGACCCATCGAGCACCTAACTCACTGAAACGCTCTCGGACTTTTGCGGAGTCCTGAGCACTAAGCCTAACGAGTTCCACCACTTGTTCGGGAGGCTCGGTTCCTACAACAAGTACTCCAAGTCCATGGCAGTGGTAGAACTCAAATCCGACATATTCCTTGTTCAGCTCCTCCCAGAGGCGCCATACTCCGAAACCTCGCTCCCTGACGTTTATGTCATGAAACAGGACAACTCCCCGTTTCGACATCTTTGGAAGCCAAGTTTGGAAATCGTGCTTTACGGCTTCGTACGTGTGCAGGCCATCAATGTGTAGCAGGTCGATAGAGCCGTCAGCAAAATACTGCAACGCATCATCGAAAGTAGACCGAATTAGTCTAGAGAAAGAGCTATATCGCGCGGTATTAACGCTGTTAAGCTCTTCAAAGACCCTTTCATCATACTGTCCGGCATGCTCATCACCGACCCATGTATCGACTGCGAAGCATTGTGCCTCCAGCCTTTCGCGAAGAACTGCCTCACAGAATGCTCCATAGGACACACCTGCGTGTGTTCCGAGCTCCACTATCGTTCTCGGCCGTGCCGATTTCGTCAACCAGTGAGCAAAAGGAACGTGCCCCCACCAAGCGCTTACAGCTCCCGCTCGGGATGATGGCCAGAAAACGACGTCGAGCTCCGGAGCAAGAAGCAGGTCGATTGCACCATCGTTAGAGCTTCTTGGCCCCTGGTTACCAACTTCACGATCAGCGACAGGAAGGTTCGGGAGCATATATTTTCTAAGGACAAGTGGAATGTGAACGATGGTATCGATAGGCTTTAAACAAGGTGGCGAGTGATTTCAAGCAAGGAGACGCACCGGGAGCCGATGCCTCCATCTGGTAAAAACATCCTGTAAAGAACGACAATACACTCCAAGTTATTTCGCCTTGTCTGCTCGCCCTCAACTATTCGACAAGTTTGCAATGCTTTATTAAGTTGTTTATAGTGGAAACATAAAATTCAGAAAACTTCATAGAGCATCTTTTTACTACTATAATGTGAACTGTAAGCGCTTGCGAAATGGACCGGATAACAATGAGGCCCGGCATATGGGTACCCACACCAGCCGCAACCCCGCATGTGTCTGAACTCCGATCACGTATCGTGCGAGCTGCACTTTCCGAGATCTGAAGCGACTGCTCCCTTTACTGGCGCGCTGTAGCTATCTGGAGTAGGTACTGTCCGTAGGTACTCTTGGAGAGCTTCGTGCCAAGCTCGACGAGTTGTTCACGTTCAATCCAGCCGGCGTTATAAGCAATCTCTTCAGGGCATGCGATTCGAAAACCCTGACGCTTCTCCAGAGCTCGCACGAACTCGGCAGCTTCGACAAGACTGTCTGGCGTTCCAGTGTCGAGCCACGCATAGCCGCGCCCCATGAGCTCTACCTGGAGCTGTCCTGCCTCCAAGTAGACGCGATTCACATCAGTAATCTCAAGTTCCCCTCGCGAAGAGGGTTTCAAGTTTGCAGCAATCTCAACGACTTGGCTGTCGTAGAAGTATAGTCCAGTTACAGCCCAATTTGAACGTGGGTGCTTCGGCTTCTCCTCAATGGAAATGGCCCTGCCGTTGCTGTCGAATTCTACAACGCCATACCGCTCAGGGTCAGTGACGTGATACGCGAAAACCGATGCTCCCAACAGACGGTTAGCTGCCGAACGCAGTAGATCTGTTAGGCCGTGACCATAATATACGTTATCTCCAAGGACGAGAACGGAGGGCCCACCAGCAACGAAATCCGCACCGATAATATAGGCTTGGGCAAGCCCCTCCGGCTTGGGCTGCTCTGCATAGGAGAGACGAATGCCCCACTGCTCACCGCTTCCGAGAAGCTGCTTGAAGCGCGGCAAGTCCTCAGGCGTGGAGATGATCAGGATGTCCTTTACACCGGCCAGCATGAGCGTGGTCAGTGGATAATAGATCATCGGCTTGTCATAGATCGGAAGCAGTTGCTTCGATGTGACATAGGTCATCGGATGCAACCGGGTTCCACTACCGCCGGCAAGAATGATGCCCTTCATTGATGTTCCTTGTTCCATTTTAGGTGCCGAACCAAGTATAAATCTATGGCTCAGTCACTATTAATCGAAGTAGTTTATCAGTTCCGCTAGCGTCATCTGACGGCGATCTTTGTCGGACAGCGTTACCTGATCTGGTTTGACCGGCCAAGCGATGGCCAAAATAGGATCGTTCCAGAGAATTCCGTGATCATTGGCGGACGAGTAGTAGTTGGAAACCTTGTACTGGATCTCTGTATTCGGCTCGAGAGTGCAGAAACCGTGTGCAAATCCAATTGGCACGAGAAGCTGACGTCCATTTTCAGCCGATAGTTCGATAGCCACATGCTTTCCATACGTCGGTGACGATCTGCGGATATCAACGGCCACATCTAAGATGCGCCCACGAACGACACGGATAAGCTTGTCTTGAGCGAAAGGAGCGCTCTGGAAGTGCAGACCTCGCACTGTGCCGACTGCAGCCGACATAGAGTGATTGTCCTGCACGAAGTCGATTTCAATGCCGGCCTCGGCGAACTGCTGCTTGTTGTACGTTTCGGAAAAGAATCCCCGATGATCTCCAAACCGATCAGGAGTTATTACTTTTACATCTGGGATTGTGGTTGGCTCCACAGTTAACACGCGGCATTTCTCCTCGATTGATATTGCGCCACGCTCGGACGCTGCACACTGCAGAAATTTAGAGGATTTTAGATAGTTGCTCCCAACCGTTCACCGCGGTAGACCCCGGAGCGAATACGCTCCCACCAAGCCTTATTGTCGAGATACCAGGCAACGGTCTTCCGCAGGCCAGTCTCGAACGTCTCCGCTGGGCGCCATCCAAGGTCGCGCTCGATCTTGCTGGCATCAATGGCGTAGCGTAGATCGTGGCCAGGCCTATCCGCAACATAGGAGATGAGCTTGTCCCGGGATCCAATCGTACTGCTCGGCGCCATCTCGTCAACAAGGTGACAGATGGCACGCACCACATCGATGTTCGTGCGCTCGTTCCAGCCACCGATATTGTAGTTCTCACCCACCCTGCCCTTTTCGGCGACGAGGATCAAAGCCTCTGCATGATCCTCGACATAAAGCCAGTCACGCACGTTCTCACCCTTGCCATAGACCGGAAGTGCCTTTCCCTCCAGCGCGTTCAGAATCATGAGAGGGATCAGCTTTTCCGGGAAGTGGTACGGGCCATAATTGTTGGAGCAATTTGTAACGAGCGACGGCAACCCGAAGGTATGGTGCCAAGCCCGAACGAAATGGTCTGATGCTGCCTTAGAGGCCGAATAGGGTGAGTTGGGCTGATAAGGATATTCCTCATGGAAGAAGCCTTCATGTCCCAGGGAGCCGAAGACTTCATCGGTTGAGATGTGATGGAAACGGAACGCATCGCGGCCTGTGGCGTCTAGCTTGTTCCAGTAAGCCAGAGCGGCTTGGAGCAGAGTGAAGGTGCCGACGACATTAGTCTGCACGAACTCGCCTGGACCATCAATCGAGCGATCAACATGACTTTCAGCCGCGAGGTGCATAATCACGTCCGGCTGGTACTCGTCAATCACTGCTTGCATTTGGCGGAAATCGGCAATGTCGGCGCGCACGAAACGATAGCGTTCGCTTTCGGCTACAGGTTTCAAGGAGTCGAGATTGCCCGCATAGGTGAGTTTGTCGAGGACGAGAACCTGATGCGGTGTGTCCGAAATCAGCTTGCGGACAACGGCCGATCCGATGAACCCAGCGCCCCCAGTTACCAAATATCTCTTTGCCATGTCCCGTGCTCTTCTTCATCCTCAGTTGCCGGGTATGCTTTGCAGTCTAGCGATAGCGACCCGCCGCTTGCTTCTCCGGCAGGGTACTAGCCTATAATGGTAATATCGTCCACGCCTTCCCACTCACCCTTCGGGCGTGGGGGCAATAAGCCACATTAGTTATATTATATCATTAATAATCACAAACTACACCGCTACTGCAGGTCTTGAACCGAGGAAAGAAAGCGCCGAGCCTCTTTGCGCACCCGCTCCAGCAGAGGGTGCTCCTCCACCTGCCGATAGGCTGCCAGGATCCTGTCGGCGCCATAAAGTTCCCGCAGACGCTTCCAAGCCTCTGCCATGTGGACCATCCGCTTTTCCTCATCGATGCTTCTCGACTTGCGGTGATAGACGAAAGTGTTGGTCGCGACGGCCAGTTCGAAGCCTGCCGCAAGCGCTCGAAAGCAATAATCGTTCTCCTCGCCATAGAAGAGCTTGAAGTTCTCATCGTCAAAGAACCCGATGCTCTCGATAACTTCCTTCTTGATGCCGAAGCAGAAGCCATGGACGAGGGGCACGCGCGGCACGAGATCCGCGTTGCTCCAGACCTCACAGGCGAGATCGAGGTCGGAAGGCGTCACTCCTGGCGGCAGGAGATTGATCGCTGTGTTCTTGCCTTTGGCCTTGATCTGGGGAATCGACTGCGCTCCCGCGGCATTGGAGAGCGGGCCCACGATGCCGATTCTTGGGCTCTGGTTTGCCGCATCGAGAAGCTTTAGAGCCCAGTTCGGGCTGACAATGGTATCGCTGTTCAGGAGGATGCGAAAATCCGAGGTTCCGGAGGCAAGACCTCTGTTCGCCGAGCGGGTATAACCGAGGTTCTCGTCGTTCTCAAGCAGCGTGATCTGGCTCTTGTCCGCGGCGAACTCCCGTAGATAGACGGTCGTTGCCTCGTCGGACCGATCATTGACGAGAATGATCCTATGATGGGGCAGGAGGTTCGCCCACGCGGACTCCAGGCAGAGGCGAACATCCTCTAGGGCATTGTAGACGCACACGACAAGGTCGATGGGAACCTCGGCCAAGGACTGCAGCCGCTGATCCTTCACTTCGGCGAAGAAATGTTTGGCCAAGGGGTCGGCCAGGGCGCCCAGCCTCAGGAGCGCCTCTGGTACTATCAAGGCCCGTGCGAAGCTGTGTCGGAAATACGCGAAATCCCTGTGATCCCTCACGGAGGCCCCGTGCGGAAGCAGTGAAGTGATGTCGAGGTCGGGACAACGATAGTTCACCCATGCTAGGCCAAGCTGATCCCGGCGGCTGTACCGTTCAATCTGCTGCCACCACAGGTTAAGGGCCTTGGAGGTTGCCCGTTTATCGAGGGGAACAACCATGAAGCCCGTCTCGAACAGGGGCTGCTTGAGGGGCAATCCCGCCTTTTGGTAGTCCTCGACCTGCCGATCGATGAGTTTCGCGGCATCCTTGTTCAGCCGCTTGCAGGCTTCCGCCTCGTCATAGAAGCATCCGCGATGCGGATGAGCGATGAGTCCGAGATCGCCGTTCTTGCCGACAACAAGGTTGATGTAGTGGTGAATATCGCCCTTCAGGATGATGTTGGCATCAAGCCAGACGGCGACTTGATGACCCGGGAACAGTTCATGAGGATGGGTCTTGACCCAGCGGGCAACTCGCGTCGGGTCCGGGTGATAGTACGGCGCGGCCCGCATCTGCCAGACACCATAATCGTTGCGCGGACGATCCGTGAAACATACGTAATCGACGTCCAAATCAATCCGCTCTGGGAGGAGCAGGTTATCGTACTCACCGAAGATTGCCGTGTAGAAAACAATGCGACGCTTCCTTCGCGAGGAGCTGCGATAGGCGGAGATCTGTCCTGGTACATCCTCCCGGACTTCCCATCTATTGTCGAACAGGGCACGCGTGGCCCGCCTCGGCAATCTGGTGACCAGAATGTCCTTCGTCCGGTCAACCGTACGTTGAACCAGGGCAGCCGTTCCAGGGAGGCCACGGGCAAGGAAACGTAGGGGGCGCGTCACTGTCCAGGATAGAGATCCGCGCAACCCTCTGATTTCGGCCTGTAGGCTGCGGATTGTGGCCTGGAGTTCAGCGATCTCTTGGGTTTGCCTCTCGATCTGCTCACGCAGGGGCGCGACCTGGACGGCGGCGCTCGCCTCAACGTTTTGGGGCAAGGAATGCTGCGTATCCTGTATCATCGGTCCAAGCCCTTGCCGTTCAGGATCATCGGATTCGGCCACTGGGCGCATGAAAATATGCATCCTACGGTGATCCAGCCGCTTCCATCAGTCCTTTGCTTCCGGTCCAGCGAATGACACGTCAGCATCGTGACGTCATCCGTCCCTTGAATCGACACCCGCAGAGGCTGAATAGTTCTCGATGACCTCTTCAAGGTCTCCGAATGCCTTGATGCGACCGTGCTCGAGGAGGACCGCTTTATTGCAGAGATCCCGCAGGACCCTGTTGGAGTGTGAGGCTAAGACGAGCAGCTTGGATTCTCGTGCAAAGCTCTCCAATTTTTCATTGGCCTTTTTCAGGAAACGGGCATCGCCCGTTGCCACAACCTCGTCCAGGAGCAGGATATCTGTTTCGACATGCGTCGAGATCGCAAAAGCCAGGCGGGCGCGCATACCGGAGGAGTAGGTGCGCATGGGCAGGTCGAGAAAGTCCCCGAGCTCGCTGAACTCCGCAATGGTATCGGCCTTCTGCTTCAACTCGGCCTTGGTCATCCCAAGAAAGAGGCCACGAATGAAGATGTTGTCGTACCCGGTCGAATCCATGTCCAAGCCGAAGCTAAGGTTCAGCAACGGGGCGACACGTCCCTGAATGGTCACGCGTCCATGAGTGGGAGCGTAAAGCTTGGCCATCACACGCAGAAGCGTACTCTTGCCTGCACCATTATGGCCCAGCAGAGCCAGGCGGTCCCCTGGGCCGAGGGCAAGTGACAGCTGGTCAAGAGCACGCACGACCATCTGACCTGTCTGCCCAGACGATAGTTGCCCGCCGATAGGCTTCTCCCCGGACGATGCACGCTTCCTATCAGACTTCCATGCCTGAACGGGGTACTCCAGTGTCACATTCTCAAGCTTAATCAGCGCCATCGTCAGACCTCAAACCCAGAATGCAATCCGACGACGCCAATGGGCATAGATCGGGACCGTGATACCCCATCCAACCAGGGTGATCGCGAGAGTAACAGTCCAGATCATCGCGCTCGGTGTCTGCCCCAGAAGCGGCGCACGCACGAGCTCGATGAAATAGTAGAAAGGATTGAAGTCTACGAAAATCGTCCGAAGTCCTTTGACACTATCCGGATACCAGAGGATCGGCGTCACGAAAAAGGCAAGGCGCATGGCGTTCGGTATCAACTGCCCCAAGTCTCTGTAACGGACGTTAATCAGGCCTAGTAGAAGGGCAACCCAAATCCCATTCAACACCACAACTGCCAAAGCGGGCAGAACGAATATGACATTCGGAAACGGCGAAACCTGATAAAGAAGCATAACGGCGACGTAAACAATGGCGTTATAGCAGAAGATGATCAGGTTCTTCCAGAGAAGCTTGTAGACATAAACCGTTGCGGGAACAGCAATTTCTCGGATCGCCGATGCATTGCTCACAAATGCATCCTTGCCCTCGGTCACGAGCGCCTGCAACAAGGTCCATATCATGTAGCCGGTAACGAGATGCGGGATGTACTCTGACATCGGGCGCCCCATGATTCCGCCGTACAGGCCACCAATGGCGGCTGCGACGAAAGCGAGGCTGAGAGTATTCCAGAACGGTCCTATCTCCGATCGACGATGGCGCATCTTAACCTCGCGCCAGCCAAGCGTCATCCACAGCTCACGCCAGCGCCAGCCGTCGCGAACCTCGCGTAGCACCTCCAAGGCCTTCTCATCCGCTCTCAAATTCGCTTCCTTGATCTCAATCCTGGCGTTGTGCTGTCGATCCAAGGCGGGGGCAGATCCAATTTCGGACCCTCCCCGCCAGCTCTATCGCAGGCTGACACCCGTACTCCCAGTCAGCTCCGCAGCTTTTACGCCTTCACCACGTTGCGACGAGCGCCCAGGTACCGTCCACGAGTATCCACGATGAGCTTGGCGTGCTTCTCGATGGTCTCATAGTCGAACTTGTCGTGGTCCGTGGCCAGCAGGACAAGATCGTAGCCGGCCAGCACCTCCGGACTTAGCTCGACGCTCTCCAGATCGAACGAATAACGCCGCATCTTCGGGAATCTCGGAACATGCGGATCGCTGTAGGCGATCATCGCGCCCTTCGCCTGGAGCAGCGTCATCAACTCGACAGAGGGCGACTCCCGCATGTCATCAACGTTTTTCTTGTAGGCGATGCCGAGGACGAGGATCTTGCTGCCGCGGATCGGCTTCTCGCGCTCGTTCAACGCGTTGGCGATCTTCTCGACCACCCATTCAGGCATCGTGCTGTTGATCTCGCCGGCAAGCTCGATGAAGCGTGTGTGCAGCCCGTATTCGCGTGCTTTCCAAGTCAGATAGAAGGGGTCGATTGGAATGCAGTGGCCGCCAAGTCCAGGTCCCGGATAGTACGGGACGAAACCGAACGGCTTGGTTGCAGCCGCGCGGATCACCTCGTGGATGTCGATCCCCATGCGATCCGCGATGATCTTCATCTCGTTGACAAGGCCAATGTTGACCGCGCGATGGATGTTTTCCAGAAGCTTCGTCAGCTCGGCCGCCTGAGTCGAACTGACTGGAACGACTGTATTGATCACCTGACCGTAGAGCGCCATGCCGACCTCAAGGCAGGACGGGGTGGAGCCGCCGCAGACCTTGGGGATCGTGTGCGTGCTGAACTTGGCATTGCCTGGATCCTCGCGCTCCGGCGAGAAGACGAGAAATGCATCCTCACCTACCGTGAAGCCGGCCTTCTCAATCCGAGGCCGCAGTTCCTCTTCAGTGGTGCCGGGATAGGTCGTGCTCTCCAGTGACATGACCTGACCAGCCCTCAGATGCGGGACGAGAGCATCGACGGTGTTCAGAACGAAGCTGAGATCCGGCTCGCGGTACTTGTTTAGAGGTGTCGGAACGCACAGGATCAGCGCATCTACCTCGCGGGCGCGGGACAGGTCGGAGGTCGGCTCAAAGCCATTCCCGATTGCCTTGGCGATGCCCTCGGAGCCGATATGCTCAATATAGGTCCGTCCCTGCTTCAAGACCTCGACCTTGCTCTGGTCGATGTCGAAGCCGACAACCCTGTAGCCAACCTCGGCATACCGGAGAGACAACGGCAGACCGACATAGCCCAATCCCACGATACCGATCACAGCGGTTCTATCGTTCAGCTTTTTCAGCAGCGTATCTTGGTGCATCGAAAATCTCGGCTACAGGCTCGTGGGGAAGCGAGTCCCTTCTATAAGGGCATTGATCCGGACCGCATACCTCAGGAAAGCGCCATAGTGCCGCGCCTTTCGCAAGGGAAGAACCTCTCGGCCGGCAAGCCTGACCGGAGTCCCTTCGAACGCCGCTATACCTCTTCGGCTGTTCTCCAGCAACCCTGGCCCCTATCTGCCTCAACGCGCGAAGGTTGGAACCAAGCCTGTTGATCCCGGCCGGTGTGCAAAAAGGGCTAAGATACTGATGGAGTTGAACTTCCGGCGAGGTCCGGACTCGATTGTCCCGCAGGAATGCGCAGGCGGGGCGGGCGAACTCGGGCAGTCTTCGAGAGACACCTGGGATAGGTCAGTGACCTGCGTCCCTCCCGGTGCTTGCCCGTCTTCGAACATCGCTTTACTACGCTCGCCTGATCCAGGGGGC
The DNA here is from genome assembly GCF_018069605.1 of Microvirga sp. HBU67558. NCBI lineage: Bacteria > Pseudomonadati > Pseudomonadota > Alphaproteobacteria > Hyphomicrobiales > Methylobacteriaceae > Microvirga > Microvirga sp. HBU67558. Next base: position 88,007 of record NZ_JAGPUP010000553.1, read on the forward strand.
TTCCATGCGCATCTTGGCCGTCGCGGTCACATATAATCCGGAGATTGCGCTTCTGGCTCATGTCCTCGGGTCGGCCTCATCGCAGGTCCAGGGCCTTGTGGTCGTCGACAATGGGTCGGCCAATGTCGAAGACATCCGGCGAACGGCCGCCCAAGCTGGAGGTCAAACCCTTGAAAATCATGAGAATATCGGGATCGCCGCGGCACAGAACCAGGGCGTTGCCAGAGCCTTGGCCAACGGTTTTACCCACGTCCTGCTGCTCGACCAGGATACGGTTTTCAAACCTGGAACGGTGATGAACCTGGCGCAAGATCTTTCGTCGCTCGACCGGGACGAAGGGAGAACAGCCGCCATTGGCCCAGCCTATTTTGAACTCAACAGCCAGCGACAAACGCGAGCCTATCGCGCCGGTGGGGTGCGCTTGTCCCGGCTCTCTCTTGCCAACGAGACGCGTCCAATTGCCAGCGACTTCATCATTGCTTCGGGCTCTCTGATCCCTTTGTCAGTTCTGAAGGCGGTGGGAGGATTCAAGGAAAATCTCTTCATCGATCTCGTCGACGTCGAGTGGTGCTTTCGCGCCCAGGCGGCAGGGTACAGGAGCTATCTCTCTCCCACAGCGAACGTGGAACATCGGCTCGGGAGCGGAACCGTGCAGGTCGGGCCGCGTGAGGTTGCTGTCCACGTGCCCATCCGGAACTATTACTGGGTGAGAAACGCTCTCTGGCTTGCTCGCCAGCCCTACACACCCCTCGCCTGGAAGCTCTACTTCGTCAGCCGAAGCTTGGCGTTCCTCGCGACATACCCAACTCTCGCCGACCAGCGAGCGGCCAGGCTGAAACTCATCCTCAAGGGCATTCGCGATAGTGTTGCCGGCCGCCTCGGCCCTATCAATCGCTGATGCCGGGCTTACCCGACCCGCCGCCTGGCCTCAGCCAATCCCCATTCCAATAGCTGTTCGGCTCGATCTGCTGCCGCAGCCTCCACATAGACCCGCAGTTCGGGTGCGTTACCAGACGGGCGGAAATGCACAACCTCGCCATTCTTCGCCGTGATTCGCAAACCGTCGCGGGCATTGACCGCGGCCACACCGCCTAAGGGAGCCATCAGCTCGGCCCGGAACGCCTCTTCCTGCTGCAATCGAGCAACGAAAGCTGCGCTTCTGTCCGTCGCAACATTCTGAAGACGGTTGCTGGCCGCGGCCTTGAAGGCGAAAGTCGCACCTATGTCGGCAAGAGGCTTGCCTTGCGTGACGATCTCGCCGAGGGCGCAGAGAATCGGCAGCATCGCGTCCCGGGTCGGGAGGGCCACAAGCCGGCGCCCGTCCCGCGCGATGTCGGAACCGAGCAGCACGCCGCCGTTGGCCTCGAACCCGACGACAGCCTGCGCCCCGGATGCGATGGCCTCAGCCATGCCTTCGATGACGTAGGGTGACCCTACCCGGGTGCGGAGAACTGTTCCGAAGGCACCGAACTCCTCGAGAGCGGAGTTGGAGGTCACAGGCGTGACGATCGCGTCCGACCCGAGAGACTTGGCCGTAATCGCCCCCACGAGATCTCCGCGCAGGAATGTTCCGCCTGAATCCGAGATCAGAGGGCGATCTGCATCGCCGTCGGTCGACACGATGGCGTCGAGCGACTGTTCGCCGGCCCATTGCCGGGCCAGAATCTCGTCCTCTTCGCGCAGGGCTTCGGTGTCGACCGGGATGAAGCTGGTGGCCCTCCCGAGCGGCACGGCCCGGGCTCCTAGGGACTCCAGCATCTCGACGATGACATCCCGAGCCACCGACGAATGCTGGTAGACCCCGACCGTGAGGCCCTTCAATGCCCCGTCCCCGAAGAAGTCGCGATAACGAGCCTTGTAGGCGGCTACGAGATCGATGTCCGGCCTCCCTGCACGGATCCCCCGGGCGGCCTCGGGCACGGAGGCGATCCCCAACTTGCCATGCCAGGCCAGAATGCTCGCCTCGTCCTTTTTGTCGATCTCGCCCTGGGCCCGGTAGAATTTCAGCCCGTTGCGATCCTCCGGGATATGGCTTCCGGTCACCATGATCGCCGGAATGCCGAAGCGCATCCCATGAAAAGCCAGCGCCGGAGTGGGAAGAGCGCCGCAATCGAGCGGTACGAGGCCGGCTTCATGCAGCGCCGCACAGCAGAGTTGGGCAATGCTCGGGCTGCTCTCGCGCAGATCCCGCCCGACCAGCACGACATTGCGGGACGCCGCCGCGGAGCCGTCCTCCTTGAGCATCTCGGCGAATGCGCGGGTATAGGCGAAAGCCGGAACGCCGTTCAGTTCGACCACCAGACCCCTCAGCCCACTCGTGCCGAACTTCAAGGACGACGGGACGATTGCTGGGTTCATGTCCATCCGGGGCTGCCTGCTTCTAGGTTGGGGGGCTCAAGGCCGCTTGCGATCAAAAGCGGCGTTCCTCGACATTCGAATGCGAGAATAATTTCGAGCCCGCCCTTGCAAGTCAACGCACCCGGTCGGCTCGGACGGGTCACCCGGATGGATGACGGAGTTATACGGATTACCGCAAAGGCATCGCGACTTTAAGCCTTGAGCCCTGGTGCTAAACGCTTTCCCATGCGGCGGACACTTCCGATTTCCGCAACGCATCCAAGATTCGCATGTTCAGGATGGCGTCTTCCAGACCGAATTCGAGTGGTGCCGCGCCTCTGACCGCCCGGCTGAAGGCCTCCCCTTGAAGTTGGTACTGATCCACCGCGGGAAAATCGAGGGCTCGCGCGGAGCGATCGCCATGCTGGCTGCCGTCATCGACGAAGATCCGTGTGGGGCTGTCGGGCGGTGCGTTGAAGGGAACCTCGATCTCGATTCGCCCCTTCGTTCCGAGTATCTGGACTATCTGATAGGGCACCGCCTGGGTCGAGACCGTGAAGGCCAGCTGCCGCCCTCCTCCGAAGTCCATAAGGGCACTGGCGGTGCGGTCGACGCCGAAGCCCGGATCACGATCCACAAGCGCCACCACCCGCTGGGGCTCGGCGTTAAAGGCATAGCGCCCGGCCACGACCGCATAGCAGCCGATATCGAGGAGCCCTCCCCCGCCGATATCGGGATTGTTGCGGATGTTGCCCGGGTCGACGTTGAAATATGAAAAGACGACGTGGATCGCGCGCAGATCTCCGATCTCGCCGCTGCGAATCACGTCGCGGGCCCGATGCCATTGTGGATGATGGCGGACCATGAAGGCCTCCGCGAGCATGACCTGCGACGCAGCGCGCTTGAGCTGCTCCGCTTCTCCGGCCGTGATGGCGATCGGCTTCTCGCAGAGGACATGCTTGCCAGCGGCGGCCGCCTCCAAGGTCATCGGCACATGCAGATGATTGGGCAGCGGATTGTAGACTGCTTCGATCTCAGGATCGGCAAGAAGCGCCTCATAGGAGCCGTAGGCCTTCGCGATTCCGAGCTCCGCAGCCATGTCCCGCGCGGATGCCTCGTCTCGTGACGCAACCGCAATGACCTTGCAGAGCGGGCTCTTCATCATACCGGGGACAACCTTCACCCGACCGATCTTCGCGGTGCTCAGAATTCCCCAACGGACAGGCTGCATGGCGTTCTCCTCGATTGGTCTCTCGTGGGCGGCTTCGATCTCACATCGCCGATCGGCGCAGCGACTTGTAATCCTTATGCAGAACAGGTCCCGTGGTGTCCCGCTCCAGGAGCGTCAGCGGCAATCGGACATTCCAATCCGCGGCCTTCATCTCGCCTCTGATCAGCTTCATGAGAACATCGGCGCCCACGCGCCCCAATTCATGCAGGGGCTGCCGAAAGGTTGTGAGCGTAGGCTCGGTATAATCCGCAAACTCGATGCCGTCGAAGCCGATAACGGAGACATCCTGCGGGACCCGGACGCGTTCGGCTCTGACCCGTTTGATGAAACCGATCGCGCTCTCGTCACAGGCCGCGAAGATCCCGGTGGGGCGGTCCTTCATGGCCAGGAAGGCTTCGGCCGCTGCGACGCCTGTCGCGAAGACGAAGGACCCCTCCCAGCGGACGAAGTCATCCTGCCGGAAGCCGCTCGCGGCGATACCCTCGCGGAACCCCTGGAACCGTTCATGTTCGATGATCGAACTCGGCGTTCCGGAGATATAGCCGAAACGGCGATGCCCGAGCCCGGCTAGATATTCGACAGCCCTGTGGGAGGCTTCGCGGTCCTGAACGACCACGTTCGGAATCGCCTCGTCCTCGATGGCAGCGCACACGGCGACGATGGGCAGCCCGGATTCCCGCATGTCACGGGTGCCGTTTTCCGGAATGTACCCAGTCAGCAGAAGGATGCCATCCACCTGCCGGGACAAAGCGAGGTCCACATAGCGGGCCTCCCGCTCCCTGCGGTTGTCAAGGTTGCCGATGATGATCCCATATCCTGAGTGTGTCAGTTCGTCGTCGACTCCGCGGAGGATCTCGGCAAAAACCGGATTCGTAAGACGCGGGGCGACCACCAGCACGTTCATGGTGCGGCGCGTGCGCAGCTTCTGCGCCGTGCTATTGGGAATGTAGCCGCTGCGGCGCACCGCCTCCATCACGACGTCGTGCGTCTTCTGCCGCACCTTGCCAGGTTCGGACAGAACGCGGCTGACGGTCGCCGTCGAGACGCCCGCAAGACGAGCCACATCGGCGATGCGTATCTCCTTCACGGAACGCCATCTTTTCCGACTCATTGAGGTTTCCCCCACCCCCTTATCAAGACATGTTACCTTCTCTCATAGGATATAACTTCCCTCAACTAGTGTCTTGACTAATCTAAAAAGCCACTACAACCTATACCCCAAGATGTAATCGATTACAACAATCGATAAGACGCTTCTGGGAGGAAGCCATGAGCATGAAGACACGCGTTTCCGCGTATACCCTTTCTATTGCCCTGATCTGGAGCAGCGGTGCGTTCGCGCAGCAGATGAAAGCAGAGGTTCTGCACTGGTGGACCTCGGCCGGCGAATCCGCATCGGTCAAGGTCTTCGCCGATCAGTTCACAAAGGGCGGAGGCACCTGGGTCGACAATGCCATCGCCGGCGGCGCGAATGCCCGTACGGCCGGCATCAACCGCATGGTGGGCGGCAATCCCCCGACCATGATGCAATTCAACACTGGTAAGCAATTCGACGAGCTGGTCAGCAATGACTTGGTCCGTGACGTCGACCAGCAGGCACAGGCAGGCAAGTGGCGGCAGATCATGCCCAAGCCGATCGTCGATGCGACTGTGCGCGAAGGTAAGTTCTTCGCTGTCCCGGTCAATATTCACGGCCAGAACTGGATGTTCTACAACACGAAGATCTTCGCCGATGCCGGTCTTGAGCCACCCAAGACCTTCCCAGAACTGGTCGAGAGTGGTGAGAAGCTGAAGGCCAAGGGCATCATTCCGCTGGCGCTCGGCGGCCAGCCGACCTGGGAGCACAACCTGTTCCGGGCCGTCGTCGTCGGCCATGGCGGAGCGGACATGTTCCGTCAACTCTACGGCACCCGCAAACCGGATGTGGTGAAGACCCCCAAGTTCAAGGAAACGGTGGAACTCTTCGGAAAGATGCGCGGTCTTGTCGATCCGGGCAGCCCGGGCCGCAACTGGAACGACGCGACGGCACTCGTCATCACCAACAAGGCGGCGATGCACTTCAACGGCGACTGGGCCAAGGGTGAATTCATCGCGGCAGGCCAGACGGCAGGCAAGGAGTACGGCTGCACGGTTGTCGGGCAGGAACCCAAGCTGGTCATCGGCGGGGACGTGTTCGTCTTCCCGGCGACCAAGGACAAGGCGGCGCTGGCCACCCAGGACAAGTTGATCCAGGTCCTGCTCGATCCCACCACGCAGATCGAGTTCAACAAGAAGAAGGGCTCCATCCCGGTCCGGATGGATGTTGACGTGTCATCCATGGATATCTGCGCTCAGAAATCCCACTCCATCCTGAGCGATCCGGCCAACCAGGTGGAAAGCATGGAGATCCTGAGCCCGCCGAATTTCTCGGGCGCCATGCAGGATGCGGTCACGCAGTACTGGAACAACCCGAACATGTCGGCTGACGCCTTCATCGAGAAAATCGTCAACGCCATGCGCGACGCCACCTAAATCACCCCACCTCGCCCCGGTCACGCCGGGGCGAGGTCTCCATCATTGAGTCTTGATGCACTCGCAATGGAGCCTGCCTGGTGGAAACGATCTCGATCTGCGCACCCAGTACCTCTCCGAGCGGCACGAAAGCGCGACGCAGCGCACGCACACGCCTGCCCGCAGCCGTTGCCCTCCTGCCGACGGCGCTCATTGTCCTCGTCGTCTATATCGGCTGCATGCTCTGGACCGTGCGGCTCTCCTTCACGAGTTCGACCCTCCTGCCCAAGCTCGACTGGTTTGGCCTGACGCAGTACACCCGCCTTTTCGCCAATGACCGGTTCGTCACCTCGGCCGAGAACATCGTCATCTTCGGCGCCCTGTTCATCTCGGGCTGCCTGATCATCGGCTTCCTCATGGCCGTGTTCATCGATCAGAACGTGCGCGGCGAGGGACTTTTCCGAACTGTGTTCCTTTACCCCTATTCCATGTCCTTCGTGGTCACCGGCGTCGCGTGGCAGTGGTTCCTCAATCCCGGACTTGGTCTGCAGAAGCTGGTCCGCGATATGGGCTTCGAGAGCTTCACCTTCGACTGGCTCGTCAACCAGAGGATGGCGATCTACACCATTGTGATCGCTGGCCTCTGGCACGGCTCCGGACTTACCATGGCGATCATGCTCGCGGGCTTGCGCGGCGTGGACAAGGACCTGTGGAAGGCCGCAAAGGTGGACGGCATTCCGACCTGGCGTGTCTACACCTCCGTCGTCCTGCCGCTGCTGCGCCCCATGGTTGTCACCGCCACCGTGCTGCTTGCGACCGGTGTCGTGAAGCTCTACGACCTCGTCGTGGCCATGACCCTCGGCGGTCCCGGCATCGCCACCGAAGTGCCGGCCAAGTTTGTGATGGATCATCTGTTCGAGCGCAACAACATCGGCCTCGGAACGGCTGCCGCGACTATCATGCTGATCACAGTGGTGATCGTCCTGGCTCCCTGGGTCTACACCCGCTACGTTCGTCCGCAAGGGAGGCATGCATGAGCACCGCTGTGCCACAGGGCCGCCGTCCTCGTCACCTCACCATTGGCCGCATCGGCGTCTACGTCTTCCTGGTTACGGCCGCCCTGTTCTTCCTGCTGCCGCTCTGGATCATGGTGGTGACGTCGCTCAAGCCCATGGACGAGATCCGGCTCGGCAACATCCTCGCGCTGCCCGCCGCCATGACCATGGATGCCTGGACCAAGGCCTGGTCTTCCGCCTGCACGGGCCTGGAATGCAACGGCATCAGTGTGGGTTTCTGGAACTCCGTGCGCATCCTGATCCCGTCGGTGATCCTCTCGATCATCGCTGGTGCCATCAACGGCTATGCGCTGTCGTTCTGGCGCGTCAAGGGTGCGAACGTCATGTTCGGCATCCTGCTGCTCGGGGCCTTCATCCCCTACCAGGTGTTTCTCTACCCCCTGGTGCGCATCTTTTCGATGACCGGGATCTACAATTCGCTCACCTGCATCGTTCTGGTTCACGTGATCTTCGGTCTGCCGACCATGACCCTGCTGTTCCGCAACTATTATGCCGGGTTGCCGATCGAGTTGTTCAAGGCGGCGCGCATCGACGGTGGCGGGTTCTGGTCGATCTTCTTCCGGGTGATCCTGCCGATGTCCACGCCTATCTTGGTAGTCGCGACCATCCTGCAGGTCACCGGCATCTGGAACGACTTCATCTTCGGTCTGACCTTCGCGGGGCGCGAGAACCTGCCGATGACCGTGCAGCTCAACAACATCGTCAACTCGACCCAGGGCGAGCGTGCCTACAACGTGGACATGGCGGCGACCATGCTCGCAGCCCTCGTTCCACTCGTCGTCTATTTCGTCTCTGGCCGCTGGTTCGTCCGCGGAATCGCCGCCGGCGCTGTGAAGGGATAAGGCATGTCGACCGTTTCCGTTCGTGATGTGACCGTCGCATTCGAGTCCGTTCAGGTCTTCGACGGGCTATCCCTCGATATCGACGAGGGTGAATTCATCGTCCTGCTCGGGCCGTCGGGGTGCGGCAAGTCCACCCTGCTCAACGCCATCGCGGGCCTGCTCGACGTGGCGGAGGGTCAGATCTGGATCAACGGCAAGAACGTGACCTGGGAGGAGCCCAAGGACCGCGGCATTGCCATGGTGTTCCAGTCCTATGCTCTCTATCCCCGGATGAGCGTGCGCGAGAACATGTCCTTCGGCCTCAAGATGGCGAAGACGCCGCGCCCCGAGATCGAGAAGCGGGTCACTAAGGCGGCCGAACTCCTTCAGATCACACCCCTCCTCGACCGGCGCCCGGACCAGCTCTCCGGAGGCCAGCGCCAGCGCGTCGCCATCGGCCGAGCGCTTGTCCGCGACGCCGCCGTCTTCCTGTTCGACGAGCCGCTTTCCAACCTCGACGCCAAGCTGAGAAACGAACTGCGCGTCGAGATTAAGCGGCTGCATGCACGGCTCGGCAAGACCACCATGGTCTACGTCACCCACGATCAGATCGAGGCCATGACACTCGCCGACCGGATCGTGGTCATGCGGGAGCAGAAGATCCAGCAAATCGGCACGCCCGACGAGATCTATCATCGCCCCGCCAACCTGTTCGTGGCGGGCTTCGTCGGCTCACCGCAGATGAACTTCATCAAGGGCCGCCTCGAGAACACCGGAGAGGGACTGAGCTTCCTGGCCGGGGACCGCCGCCTGTCCCTGTCGGCCTACCCGTTCGCGACCGCCCCGTCGTCGGGTCAGGAGGTCGTGCTCGGCGTGCGACCCGAACATCTCGAGATTGCGAGCAACGGCATATGGCCCGGCTTCAAGGTCGACATCGTCGAGCCCATGGGCGCGGACACCATCATCTGGTGCAGCGATCCGATTGGCTCGGTTCAGGTGCGCACCACAGGCAGCCGCCGGGCCGCGCCGGGCGAGAGCCTCACGCTGCATATCGACCCCATGCAGGCCTCCCTTTTCTCGGCAGAGACCGGCGAGCGCCTGTGACCACCCCACATCGCGACCGGCCCCACCGCATGGCGGGTCGCGCCTGTCGTCACGAACCTTGAGGATTCCATGAGCGTCACGGACAGTCTTTCCATTCAACTCTACACCCTGCGATCGCTCGAGGACCTCGACCAGATCCTCGACACGGTGGCCGAGGCCGGCTATCGCCATGTGGAAGCGGTCGGCTCACACTTGGACAAAGCCGCCGAGGTCCGCACGAAGCTCGATGCGCGGGGTCTCAAAGCCTCGTCCAGCCATGTCAGCATGGCGGCCCTGCGCGAAAAGCCCGACGCCATCGTCGAGGCATGCCGGACGCTTGGCCTCACGGACCTCTACATGCCGGCCGTTCCGCCGGACGAGCGCGACATGGCGGCCGACGGCTGGCGCTCGCTCGGCCGCGAGCTCGGGCAGATCGCCGAACGCTTTCAGGACAATGGGATCCGTCTCGGCTACCACAATCATCACTGGGAGCTGAAGCCGAAGGATGGGGCGAAAACGGCTCTCGAACTGATCTTCGAGGCCGCCGGATCGAGCCCCCTCACCTGGCAGGTCGATGTGGCCTGGCTCGTGCGCGGCAATGCCGATCCGAAACAGTGGATCGACCGGTACCGTAGCCGGATCACGGCCGCCCACGTGAAGGATATCGCCCCCGCCGGTCAGAATGAAGACCAGGATGGCTGGGCCGATGTGGGCTCGGGCACCTTGGACTGGCGCGACCTCTGGCGCGTGTGCCGTGCGGCGGGCGCGAAATGGATGGTCGTCGAGCACGACAAGCCCGCGGACCCGAGACAGACAGCCCGCAACAGCTTTGCCTTCCTGCGCACGATCGAGGATTAAGGACCATGAACTCCCTCAACGTCGGCATCATCGGATGCGGCAACATTTCAGGTATCTATCTCCAGAACATTCCCGCCTATCGCGGCCTCACCCTGCGGGCCTGCGCGGACATGAAGCCCGAGGTGGCACAGGCACAGGCAAGCCGGCACGGCATCGAGGCCCTGACCGTCGACGAACTGCTCGCCCGTGACGACATCGACCTGGTGGTCAACCTCACCGTCCCGGCGGCTCATTTCGGCGTCTCGCTCGCGGCACTCAGCGCCGGCAAGCACGTCTTCTCGGAAAAGCCCCTTGCGGTCGATTTCGAGCAGGGTCGCCGGCTCGTGGACGAAGCGGAGGCGCGTGGCCTTCATCTCGGCTGCGCCCCTGACACCTTCCTCGGTGCGGGCGGGCGCCTCGCCCGCAACCTCGTCGATGAGGGCAAGGTCGGACGCATCCTGTCAGGAACGGCCTTCCTGATGTCGCACGGCATGGAGCACTGGCATCCGGATCCGGAATTCTTCTTCAAGCCCGGCGGCGGACCGATCCTCGACATGGCGCCCTACTACTTGAGTGCCCTCGTCAATCTGATTGGCCCCGTCCAGCGCGTCCTCGCCATGTCGAGCATCGGGTTTCCAGAGCGCATCGTGACGTCCGAGTCCCCGCGCAAGGGTCACCGGATTCCGGTCGAGACGCCGACCCATGTGATGTCGCTTCTCGAATTCGCCTCCGGCGCGCAGGTGACCTTCTGCATGAGCTGGGACGTGTGGAAGCACAGCCATCCGGCGATCGAGATCTATGGCTCGGAGGGCTCGCTCCGCGTACCGGATCCGAACTTCTTCGGCGGCCACGTGGAGATCACCGAGCGCGGCGGCGACTGGCGCGCCGTCGATTCGAGCGAGATGCCACTGGGCTCTCCCAACTGGCGCTCGCCCAACTGGGCTCCCGAGGTTCCGAACAAGGCCAATTACCGTGCGCTCGGCCTCGCCGACCTCGCGAGCTCGGTTCTGAACGGTAGCCCGCACCGCTCCAGCGGTCGCCTCGGTCTGCACGTCCTCGAGGTCATGCACAGCGTCCTCGAAGGAGCAGCGACCGGGCAGCCCCGGGCGATCACCACGACGCTTGAGCGGCCGGCGGTTCTGGAGGATGCCGACGCGGCGCTCCTCTGGAAGGGGCAGCCTCAGACGGCCTCTGCAGCCTGAGATCGATCACAGCGGAAGAAAGAAGGAACGATGCGCGAAGCACTCATCGTGTGGGGCGGCTGGCCCGGCCATGAGCCGGAGCAATGCGCCACCATCGTGGCCGGCCTGCTGCGGGACGAGGGTTTTCAGGTTCACCTGGAGACATCGACCCGTGCCTTTGCCAGCCCTCAGCTCTCCACGATGAGTCTCATCGTGCCGATCTACACCATGTCGAAGATCGAAAAGGACGAGGTGGCCAATCTCTCCAAGGCTGTCCGCGAAGGCACGGGCCTCGCGGGCTATCACGGCGGCATGGGGGACGCCTTCCGCGAGGCGGTCGAGTACCAGTTCATGTGCGGCGG